>NZ_JACHMQ010000001.1:8100000-8190213 GCF_014208105.1 Actinomadura coerulea | reverse complement strand
ACTGGTTCAAGACGGCGGTGTTCTACGAGGTGTCGGTCCGGGGCTTCGCCGATTCCAACGACGACGGGTACGGCGATCTGCGCGGGCTGATCTCCAAGCTGGACCATCTGCAATGGCTCGGCGTGGACTGCCTATGGCTGCTGCCCATCTACCAGTCGCCGCTCAAAGACGGCGGCTACGACATCGCCGAATACACGAAGATCCTGCCCGATTTCGGGGAGTTGGGCGATTTTGTCGAGCTGATCGAGCAGGCGCACGCGCGGGGTATCCGGGTCATCGCGGATCTGGTGATGAACCACACCTCCGACCAGCACCCCTGGTTCCAGGCGTCGCGGACCGATCCCGACGGCCCGTTCGGGGACTTCTACATGTGGGCCGACGACGACACCGGCTACCCCGACGCCCGCATCATCTTCGTCGACACCGAGTCCTCCAACTGGACCTACGACCCCGTCCGCGGCCAGTACTACTGGCACCGCTTCTTCGCCCACCAGCCCGACCTCAACTACGACAACCCCGACGTCCAGGACGCCATGCTGGAGAACCTGCGGTTCTGGCTCGACCTGGGCATCGACGGCTTCCGCCTGGACGCCGTCCCCTACCTGTACGCCCGCGAAGGCACCAACTGCGAGAACCTCCCCGAAACCCACGCCTACCTCAAACGCGTCCGCGCCGAGGTCGACCGCCTCTACCCCGACCGCGTCCTGCTCGCCGAGGCCAACCAATGGCCCGCCGACGTCGTGGAGTACTTCGGCGACCCCGCCGCCGGCGGCGACGAATGCCACATGGCCTTCCACTTCCCCGTCATGCCCCGCATCTTCATGGCCGTCCGCCGCGAACAGCGCTACCCCATCTCCGAGATCATGGCCCAGACCCCCAAGATCCCCGACAACTGCCAATGGGGCATCTTCCTCCGCAACCACGACGAACTCACCCTGGAGATGGTCACCGACGAAGAACGCGACTACATGTACACCGAATACGCCAAAGACCCCCGCATGAAAGCCAACATCGGCATCCGCCGACGCCTGGCCCCCCTCCTCGACAACGACCGCAACCAACTGGAGCTGTTCACCGCCCTCCTGCTCTCACTCCCCGGCTCCCCCGTCCTGTACTACGGCGACGAGATCGGCATGGGCGACAACATCTGGCTCGGCGACCGCGACGCCGTCAGAACCCCCATGCAATGGACACCCGACCGCAACGCCGGCTTCTCCACCTGCGACCCCGCCCGCCTCTACCTCCCGGTCATCATGGACCCCATCTACGGCTACCAGGCCGTCAACGTCGAGGCCCAGGCCAACAACCCCGGCTCCCTGCTGCACTGGACCCGCAAAATGATCGAGATCCGGCAGCGCCACCCCGTCTTCGGCGTCGGCTCCTACGTCGAACTGTCCGCCTCCAACCCCTCCGTCCTCGCCTTCACCCGCGAGATCAACGGCGGGGACGCCAACCAGTGGGGCGGCGCGAACACGGTCCTCTGCGTGAACAACCTGTCCCGGTTCCCCCAGCCCGTGGAACTGGATCTGCGGCGTTTCCGGGGCTCGTACCCGATCGAGTGCATGGGCGGCGTCCAGTTCCCCGCCATCGGCGAACTGCCCTACCTGCTGACCCTTCCGGGGCACGGCTTCTACTGGTTCCTGCTCCCGCCGCCGCCGGACGGGCAGGAGCCTGGAGAGGGAGTGATGTGACCGTGGCGCCGTCCGCTCCACAGCCCGACACCTCTCTCGTCCGGCTCCTGGCCGGCTGGCTGCCGCGGCAGCGGTGGTTCGGCGGCAAAGACGGCCCCATCCACGACCTCACCATCGGCACCGCCACCGAACTCCTGCACGGCGACCCCTCCCTGCACCACCTCGTCCTCGACGTCCGCCAGGACGACACCACCGACCACTACCAGCTCCTGCTCGGCGCCCGCCGCGACCTGCCCGAGCATCTCGCGCCGGTAGCGATCGGCCGGTTGGAAAGCCCCGGGCTGGACATCACCGGGTACGTCTACGACGCCGCCCACGACGCGGAGCTGACGCGCCCGCTGCTGGGACTCATGGCGGACGAGCGGACGGTCGGGCCGCTGACCTTCCGTCGCGCGCCCGGCACCGGCATCCGCACGGACCTGGACGCCGCGCCGATCCCGGGCGAGCAGAGCAACACCTCACTGATCTTCGGCGACGCCTACATCTGCAAGCTGTTCCGCCGCCTGTCCCCCGGCGTCAGCCCCGACCTGGAGGTCAACCTCGCGCTCTCCCGGCGGGGCTGCGAGCACGTCCCGAACGTGCACGGATGGATCGAGCTGCAGCCGGGCGCGCTGGGAACCGCGAACGGCTCCGCTCCGGACGCGTCCGCGGGCGGCACGGACTCCGGCGGGGACGAGCCGGTCACGCTCGCGCTGCTGTCGGAGTTCCTGCGCACCGCGACGGACGGCTGGCAGCTCGCGCTCACCAGCGTTCGCGACTGGTTCGCCCAGCCCGCGCCGCCGGGGCCGCCGGAGCCGCCGTCCGCGCCCACCACCCGCGACGCCGGGGCCGCCGGCGGGGACTTCGCCGCCGAGGCCGAGCGGCTCGGCGCGGCCACCGCCGAGGTGCACCGCGACCTCGCCGCCGCGTTCGGCGTGACGCAGGCGCCGCCCGAGCTGCTGCGGGAGATCGTCTTCGCGATGCACGAGCAGCTCGACCAGGTCAGCGCCGCGGTCCCGCAGCTGCGCCCCTACGCGCCC
Organism: Actinomadura coerulea; assembly: GCF_014208105.1. Lineage (NCBI taxonomy): Bacteria > Bacillati > Actinomycetota > Actinomycetes > Streptosporangiales > Thermomonosporaceae > Actinomadura > Actinomadura coerulea. Next base: position 8,187,503 of record NZ_JACHMQ010000001.1, on the reverse strand, counting down.
GCGATCCGCGAGGTGTTCGACCGGGTCGCCGCGGAGGCGGCGCCGCTGCCCTTCCAGCGCGTGCACGGCGACTACCACCTCGGCCAGGTCCTGCGCACCGACTCCGGGTGGACGCTGCTGGACTTCGAGGGCGAGCCGGCCCGCACGCCCGCCGAGCGCCGGGCGCCCGCGCACCCGCTGCGCGACGTCGCCGGGATGCTCCGCTCCTTCGAGTACGCCGCGCGGTTCCTGCTGGCCCGGGAGGGCGACCTGCCGCCGGAGGCCTCGGACGAGCTGGAGCTGCGCGCCCAGGCGTGGGCCGAGTGGAACCGGGCGGCGTTCTGCGCCGGCTACGCGGCCGCGGGCGGGCCCGACCCCGCGGCGCACGCGACGCTCGTCCGGGCCTTCGAGTTCGACAAGGCCGTGTACGAGATCCGGTACGAGGCGCGGAACCGTCCGTCGTGGCTGCCCGTGCCGCTGCGGTCCCTGGCCCGGCTGGCGGGCTGACCGGGCCGGGACCGCACCGGCCCGGCTCATACCGGCCCGGCTCGCACCGGCCTCGCTCGCACCGGCCGCGTCACAGGTCGATGGCGTAGTCGAGGACGACCCGGTCGGCGGGCAGCACGATCTCGCGGCAGACCTCCATGACGCCGGCGCGCGACAGCATGCGGCGGGTGATGGCGAGCACCGGCACCCCGCCCGCCATGTTCAGGGTCTCGGCCTCCTCGGGCGTCGGCATGCGGGAGCGGACGGCCTCCTCGACGCGGGTCGGCGGGTACCCGAGGTAGGCCAGCTGCGCGAGCGTCCCGCCGGGCCAGGGCTCGCGCGCCGGGTCGGCGACGGGCGTGTCGCCGACCACGTCCCACGGCAGGTAGTTGACGGAGATCTGCTGCGGCTCCTCGCGCGCGTAGAAGACGAACCGGCGGCGCAGCAGCTCGGTGCCGGACGGCAGCTCGAACAGCGCGCCGAGGTCGTCGTCGGCCCTGACGCGGGAGAACTCCCGGTCCAGCCGGTACTCCTCCCACGCGATCTTCTGGTCGCGGGTGAACGTGGTCTCGGGGACCGCCGCCGGCTCGGCCACCGCGCGGTAGCGCTCCATCGCCACGCGGCGCGCCGGCGGGACGGCCCGGACGAGCGTCCCTCCCCCGCGGCGGGTCTCCACCAGGCCCTCGCCGCGCAGCAGCGCGACGGCCTGCCGCACGACGATCTCCGAGACGCCGTGGAGGTCGCACAGCGCGGCGAGGGTCGGCAGCCGCGTCCCCGGCGGGAGGCTGCCGTCCCGGATCCCTTCTCGCAGGGTGTCGGCGATGCGCAGGTAGGCGGGACGATCCGGCACCGGCGTCACCTCCCTCTCCTCGGGCGCGCCCCCCGGCCTCCTGCCCGCGGCCGTGTTCGAACAGCGTTCGACGCCGCGTTCGATCCTGCTCGTCCCTCCAGTCATCCATACCTTCCAGGCGCTATCCGCGGGGGCACGGTCCGCTTACGGACAGCTTGACACCTCTCAGGCCGAGTAAGACTTTTGTATACAGAAGCGCGGCCGCGGGGAAGGGACGACCTTGATGGGCGACTTCGAGGATCTGAAGGCGGCCATCGAGGGCGAGTTTCCGGGTTGGCAGGTGTGGCGCAGCGACGCGGGCCGCTGGTACGCGACCCGCAGCGGCGACCTCACCGATGCCCAACTCCAGGCGGGATGTGCGATGACGGTGGCCGCGGACGATTCGGAGGGGCTCCGGCGGACGCTGCTCGACCAGGCGCGCGGGGAGTCAGGAGACCGGTGACGGGAGGCGGGGGAGCCAGCGCGGCCCGGTCCGCGCGCGGGGGCGGGCCGGGCTGGGACATTCCGGTACGGAAGGTACCTGTGTCGCTGAGGTGACACAGGAATGGAGCCCAGGGCGGTGGGGTCGGGGTCACCGCTGGGGCGAGGTAGACGTGGCCGCACGGACGGCACATTCGGCGCGACCCCACGACGAAGAGTCGTGCCGGCCGTGCGGCCGCAACATCCGCACCGGAATGCCGGGTTCGCGAAAACAGGTCGGCCCGTCATGTGAGAGCGCCGGTTCTCGGGGCAACCTCATGGGGTAAACGGCTCAGTGACGGGAGGCCATGACGTCATGGCACGGGTGACGCGCGCGGAGATCGATCGACTCGTCGGCGGCGACCACCATGATCCACACGGCGTCCTCGGGGCGCATCCCGGACGGGACGGGGTGACGGTGCGGGCGTTGCGCCCGCTCGCCGAGAAGGTCGAGGTCGTGCTGCCCAGCGGCGACCGGCACCCGCTCCGGCACTTCCACCAGGGGGTGTTCGCCGGGACGCTGCCCGCCGGGTCGTCGCTCGCGGGCACCGAGAAGGACCGGGCGCCCCTCGCCGTCCCCGATTACCGGCTCGCCGTCACCTACGGGGACGGGATCGAGACGATCCAGGACGACCCCTACCGGCACCTGCCGACGCTCGGCGAACTCGACCTGCACCTGATCGGCGAGGGACGGCACGAGGAGCTGTGGCGCGCGCTCGGCGCCCGCGTCCGCTCCTACGCGTCCGCGCTCGGCACGGTGACCGGGACGGCCTTCGCGGTGTGGGCGCCGACGGCGCGGGGCGTGCGGGTCATCGGCGACTTCAACCACTGGGACGGCCGCGCGTACCCCATGCGGTCGCTCGGCTCCACCGGCGTCTGGGAGCTGTTCGTCCCGGGCGTCGGCGACGGCACGTGCTACAAGTACGAGATCCTCGGGGCCGACGGCGTGTGGCGCGCCAAGGCCGATCCGATGGCGCAGGCCACCGAGCGTCCGCCCGCGACGGCGTCCCGCGTCTTCACCTCCTCCTACGAGTGGGAGGACGGCGCCTGGATGGACGCGCGCAAGGAGCACGACTGGCTGCGCGAACCCATGAGCGCCTACGAGGTGCACCTCGGGTCGTGGCGGCCTGGGCTCGGCTACAGGGAACTGGCGGAGGAGCTGACGCAGTACGTCAGCGACATGGGCTTCACCCACGTGGAGTTGCTGCCCGTCACCGAGCACCCCTACGGACCATCCTGGGGCTACCAGGTGACGTCCTACTACGCGCCCACCGCGCGTTTCGGCGACCCCGACGACTTCCGCTACCTCATCGACCGCCTCCACCAGGCCGGTATCGGCGTCATCATGGACTGGGTGCCCGCCCACTTCCCCAAGGACGAGTGGGCGCTGGCCCGGTTCGACGGCACCGCCCTCTACGAGCACGACGATCCGAAGCGCGGCGAGCACCCCGACTGGGGGACGCTCGTGTTCAACTTCGGTCGCGCCGAGGTCCGCAACTTCCTCGTCGCGAACGCGTCGTTCTGGCTGGAGGAGTTCCACATCGACGGGCTGCGCGTGGACGCCGTCGCCTCGATGCTGTACCTCGACTACTCGCGCAAGGAGGGCGAGTGGACGCCCAACATCTACGGCGGGCGGGAGAACCTCGAGGCCATCTCCTTCATCCAGGAGATGAACGCGACGGTCTACAAGCGCAACCCCGGCATCATGACGATCGCGGAGGAGTCGACGGCGTGGCCCGGCGTCTCCCGCCCGACCCATCTCGGCGGGCTCGGGTTCGGGTTCAAGTGGAACATGGGCTGGATGCACGACACGCTCGAATACCTGCGCCACGAGCCGGTGTTCCGGAACTACCACCACAACGAGATCACGTTCTCGCTGGTGTACGCGTTCTCGGAGAACTACGTCCTGCCGCTGTCGCACGACGAGGTCGTCCACGGCAAGGGCTCGCTGCTGAGCAAGATGCCGGGCGACTCCTGGCAGCAGTTCGCCGGGCTGCGGGCGCTGCTGGCCTACATGTGGTCGCATCCCGGCAAGCAACTGCTGTTCATGGGCCAGGAGTTCGGGCAGGGCGCCGAATGGGCCGAGGAGCGCCCGCTGGACTGGTGGCTGCTGGACAACGCCTCCGAGGGGGCCAACCACCTCGGGCTGCAGAAGCTCGTACGCGACCTGAACCACGCCTACCAGGCCGAGCCCGCACTGTGGACGCGCGACAGCGACCACGAGGGGTTCCGCTGGATCGACGGCAACGACGCGGGCGGCAACACCCTCTCCTACCTGCGCTACGGGACCGCGCCGGACGGCGGCGAACCGCCCGTCGTGGCGTGCGTCGTCAACTTCGCCGGGAACCCGCACGAGAACTACCGGGTGGGCCTCCCCCGTGCGGGCCGCTGGCGCGAACTCGTCAACACCGACGCCTACGAGTACGGCGGCAGCGGCGTCGGCAACCTCGGCCGGATCGAGGCGACGCCGGAGCCGTGGCACGGGCTGCCCGCGTCGGCGGAGATGCGCGTCCCTCCCCTGGGGGCGGTGTGGCTCGTTCCTGAATAGGGTGACGGGATGCGCCTGCACATAGTCCCCGGCCAGTTCATGGTGGAGCACCTCCCGCACTCGACGTTCCCGGAGGACGACGAGTGGGTCGCGCTCATCCGGGCCCCCGAGGGACTCACCGTGATCCGGGACGCCTCGCCGTTCGCCGAGACGGACCGGTGGGTCGGCTTCTACGGCGACCCGGGCGACCTCGACACGCCCGGCGTGCTCGCCGGCATTGTGGGGCCGGTGGCCGAGGCCGGCGTGCCCGTCTTCGTCGTCTCGACGTACCACTCCGACCTCGTGCTCGTCCCGGAGCACCGGTCGGAGGTGGCGGCGGGGGCGCTGCGCGACGCCGGCCACCGCGTCGAGAACTGACCCGCGCCCGGAACCGGTCTCCGCCGGTCACCGGCCGCGTGAACGGCTAGAGGCGTTCGAGCAGCCAGCGGGGGCCGGTGATGGCGGCGCCCGCCTCCTCGCAGCGGGCGCGCAGCTCCCGGTCGGCCGTGACCACCAGGTGGGCCTTGCCCGGGTCGCCCCGCCGGACGAGGTCGACGATCGCGTCGTCGCCGCTGCCGGGCGCGGCGACGACCCGCAGGCCGTCGACCGGCTCGTCGGCGACGCCCCGCGCCGCGCCCTCGACGACGAGGACGACCTCCGGGAAGCAGCGGTCATAGGGGAACAGGCCGCCCGGCAGGCCCCGCACGCCGCCGTCGAGGCGCTTCAGGTCGTCGCGGAGCCGCGCGTTCGCGCCCGCCCTGTCCTTCCACCAGCCGTCGGCGCGGGCGCCGACGACGTTCGCCGCGTCCACGACGAGGACGACCCCCCGCATCGCCTCCCGCACGCGGGGCCAGCAGCGCGCGAACGGCTCGAACAGCTTGCGGTCGGTGACCTCTTCCTCGTGCACCCATTCGGCCCCGCGCGTCTCCCGCGACGCGGGCAGCACGGTCTCGCGCTCGGACAAGGAGCCCACGACGGAGGTGAACGACCATCCGCCGTGGTCCTCCACGCTGGTCCCGTGGACGCGGACCGTTCCCGTGTCGAGCGTGCACTCCTCGGACGTCTCGCGCAGCGCCCCGGTGACGACGTCCTCGTGGCTGTGCAGCGCGCCGCCGAACATGCCCCACGTCCCGCCGCCGAGCCCCCACCACGCGCGCTGCTGGAGCAGCACCCACACCTGGCCGGAGGAGTCGCGGTGGTAGGCCAGCAGGCCCGCGGCACCGAACCGTCCCCAGTGCGTGTGCCCCAGGTCGCAGCTCGCCCAGCCGTCGCCGTCTCCCATGCGTCCGACGATAGCGCCGCGGCCCCGCGCCGAAGGGCACAGTGCCCACACCAGGCTCGCCGAATTCCGTTCGGGGTCACCGTGATCAGGGAGAGCGAGGTGAGCGTCGGGGCCCTCGACGTCGACCACCTGCGCGGCGTCCGGGCGGGTCGCCCAGGCGGCGGCCGGCGCGATCCCCCACAAGGCGTTCGCGCGCTGACCCGTCCCGCCCGGCGCGGGTGCGGCCGGGGCGCGGGAACGGCGCCAGGCGAGCGCATAGGCTGGGGCCCATGGTGGATCCCGGCACAGTCGTCAACGTGATCAAACAGGCCCGCGACCGGCGGACGGCCCCGCTGATCCTCGAACTCGACCTCACCGAGGGCATCGTCGAGACCGCGCCGGCCGACCCCGTCTCGGCCTTCCTGTCCATGCGCCGGCCGGGCCTGCGGGACGTCCTGGACGGTCTGCGCCGCGCCCGCTCCGACAGCCGGGTGCGCGCCCTCGTCGTGAAGGTCAGCGGCACCGTCGGGCTGGCGCTCGCCCAGGAGCTCCGCGAGGCCGTGCAGAGCCTGCGGGACGCGGGCAAGCACACCGTCGCCTGGGCCGAGACGTTCGGCGAGGGAGGCCGCGGCACGGTCCCGTTCTACCTGGCCACCGGGTTCGACAAGGTCTACCTCCAGCCCACCGGCGAGGTCGGGCTCACCGGCGTGGCGATCGAGGAGCCGTTCTTCGCCGGCGCGCTGGAGAAGGCGGGCGTCCGGCCGCGGTTCGCCAAGCGCTACGAGTACAAGACCATGGCGAACACGTTTATGGAGAAGACCTACACGCCCGAGCACGAGGAGTCCTCGCAGCGCCTCGTCACCTCGCTCGGCGAGCAGATCACCGCCGGGATCGCCGCCTCCCGCGGCCTGGCGGAGGAGAAGGTCCGCGAGCTCACCGACCGCGGCCCGCTGCTGGCCGCCGAGGCGCTGGAGGAGGGCCTGGTCGACGGCCTCGCCTACCGCGACGAGATCTACGGCGGCCTGCGCGAGGAGTTCGGCGAGGAGGCGCAGCTGCGCTACGTCTCCCGCTACAACCGCGCGCACGGCCTGGCCAACCGGCTCCCGCAGCCCGGAAAGCAGGACGTCGTCGCGTTCATCAACGGGCAGGGCCCGATCCGGCTCGGCCGCAGCGGCCGCGGCGGCCCGCTCCCGAACTCGGGGCCCGCGATGGGGTCGGACACGATCGGCGCCGCGTTCCGCGCCGCCGTGAAGGACGACCGGGTCAAGGCGATCGTGTTCCGCGTCAACAGCCCGGGCGGCTCCGCCGTCGCCTCCGACTCGATCTGGCGCGAGGTCGTCCTCGCCCGCCGCGCCGGCAAGCCCGTGGTCGTCTCCATGGGCAACGTCGCCGCGTCCGGCGGCTACTACGTCTCGATGGCCGCCGACACGATCGTCGCGCAACCCGGGACCATCACCGGCTCGATCGGCGTCGTGGTCGGCAAGGCCGTGGTGAACGACCTGCTGGAGCGGGTCGGCGTCGGCCTCGGCTCGGTCGCCGACGGCGACCACGCCCGCATGTTCAGCGCCACCAAGGACTTCAGCGACTCCGAGTGGGAGCGCGTCAACGCCTCCCTCGACAAGATCTACGACGACTTCACCGCGAAGGTCGCCGAGGGCCGCGAGCTGTCCCGCGAGCGCGTCCACGAGCTGGCCCGGGGCCGGGTCTGGACGGGCGCGGACGCGCGCGAGCGCGGCCTCGTCGACGAGCTCGGCGGCATCGACCTGGCCCTGGACCTCGCCCGCAAGAAGGCGGGCATGGCCTCCGACGCGCCGGTCCGGATCTACCCGCACACCTCGCCGCTGGAGCGGCTGCGCCCGCCGGAGTCCAGCGAGGACCGCACCGCCGCGTCCGCGCGCTTCGACGGCTGGGGCTCCCTCGGCGGGCTCGCCGCGCGGCTCGGCCTGCCCTCCGCCGGCCCGCTCACCCTGCCCGGCGCCTGGGAGATCCGCTGAGCGCCGACTTCGTCGAGGCCGTCGCGGCCTTCGCCACCGGCGTGGTCGTGCTGACCGTCCGCGACGGCCGCGACGACCTCGGCACCACGATCACGTCGTTCATGTCGGTGTCGCTGGACCCCCCGATGGTGCTGGCGAGCGTGGCGTCCTCGTCCTACCTCACCGAGGTGCTCGGCCGGTGCCCGCGCTGGGCCGCGACGATCCTGTCCGCGGACCAGCGCGCCCTGGCGGGCCGGTTCGCCGCCGAGGGGCGCCCGAGCGCGCGCATCCTGCTGGCGAGCGAGCCCCACCACCGCGGTGAGCACTCCGGCGCCCTCGTCCCCGACGCGGGCGTCTCGGCGCTGGAGTGCGAGACGCGCCAGACCGTCGAGGCGGGCGACCACACCCTCTTCGTCGCCGAGGCCGTCTCGACCGACTACGTCAGCGCCGGGCGCGCCCCCCTGGTGAGGGCCGCCCGGCGCTATCTGCCCGGCTAGGGCCGGCTAGGACTTCGGGAAGCGCTCCAGGAAGCCGCGCAGGTCGTCGGCGTGCTCCTCCTCCTGCGCGAGGATCTGCTCGAAGACGCGCTTGGTGGTGGGGTCGCCGTCGCCCAGCCACTGGATGATCTCGGTGTAGGACGCGATGGCGATCCGCTCCGCCACCAGGTCCTCCTTGAGCATCTCGACGAGGTCGAGGCTGGCGTTGTACTCGGCGTGGGCGCGGGTGGTGAGGGTGTCCGGGGAGAAGTCGGGCTCGCCGCCGAGCTGGACGATCCGCTCGGCCAGCATGTCGGCGTGCTGCTGCTCCTCGGCCGCGTGCTGGAGGAACTCGCTCGCGACGGTCTCGGCGTGGATGCCGGTGGCCGTGTAGTAGTGCCGCTTGTACCGCAGCACGCACACGATCTCCGTGGCCAGGGCCTCGTTGCAGACCTGGATCACGCGCTGGACGTCCGCCCCGTACGCCTCGGTGATCGGGCCTTTGTCGATCTCCTGCCGAGCACGCTCGCGCAAGGTCTTGATGTCCGTCAGGAACTCCGCCATCTAGGGGCCTCCACAGTCGACTACAGGAGGCCCTCTACCCGGCGCCCGTGCTTCCACACGGCGTGTGTCTGCGGTACGCCGGGGCGGTATGCGAGGTGGATGTAGGACGGGGCGTCGAGGACGTGGACGTCGGCGCGGGCGCCGGGCGCCAGGTGCCCCACGTCGGTGCGGCGCAGGGCGCGGGCGCCGCCCGCGGTGGCCGCCCACACGGCCTCGGCGGGCGTCATGCGCATGTCGCGGACGGCCACGGCGATGCAGAACGCCATGCTGGAGCTGTAGCAGGACCCGGGGTTGCAGTCGGTGGCGAGGGCGACGGTGGCTCCGGCGTCCAGCAGGCGGCGGGCGTCCGGGTAGGGCTGGCGGGTGGAGAACTCGACGCCGGGCAGGAGCGTCGCGACCGTCCGGGAGGACGCCAGCGCGTCCACGTCGGCGTCGCCGAGGAACGTGCAGTGGTCCGCGGACGCGGCATCCAGCTCGACCGCCAGCCGCACGGCGGGGCCCTGCGTGAGCTGGTTGGCGTGGAGGCGCGGCGACAGGCCCGCCTTGACGCCCGCCGTGAGGACCTCCCGGGCCTGGTCGGCGTCGAAGGCGCCCTCCTCGCAGAAGACGTCCACCCAGCGGGCGTGCGGGGCGCAGGCGGCGAGCATGTCGGTGGCGGCGAGGCGCGCGTACCCGGCGGCGTCGCCCGCGTACTCGGCGGGGACGACATGGGCGCCCAGGTAGGTGACCTCGTCGGCGTACTCGGCGGCGATGCGCACGGCGCGCGCCTCCTGCTCGACCGTGAGGCCGTAGCCGGACTTGCACTCCACGGTCGTGATCCCCTGCCGGGCCATCTCGTCCACGAGGCGGCGCACGTTGGCGCGCAGCTCGTCGTCGGACGCGGCGCGGGTGCGTTCGACGGTCGTGCGGATGCCGCCCGCGGCGTACTTCTCGCCGCTCATCCGGGCGGCGAACTCCTCGGCGCGCTCACCGGCGAAGACGAGGTGGGCGTGGGAGTCCACGAAGCCGGGCAGCACCGCCCGCCCGCCGGCGTCGAAGGACTCGTCGGCGGCGGGGGCCCGGGAGGACGGGCCCGTCCACGCGACCGCGCCGTCCTCGATCACCAGCGCGGCGTCGCGGACGGCGGCCAGGCCGCCGCCCCGCTGGTCGGGCATGGCGGGGTCGTTGGTGACGAGCTCTCCGATGTTGCCGATGACCGTGCTCACCGGCGAAGGATCTCACGGGGAGGCGGTGCGTCGGTGACGGCGGCGATGGAGCGGGCCAGCGCGGCGGGGACGTCCTCGACCAGCAGGTGCCGGCCGTCGTGGACGATCTGGCGGCCGGAGACCACGACGTGCCGCACGTCGGCGGCGGTGGCGGCGAAGACGGCGGCCTCGGCGGCGTGGTCCGGGGCCGCGCCCGCGGTGCGGACCGAGTCGAGGGCGACGGTGACGAGGTCGGCGTAGGCGCCGGGCTCCAGCCGTCCCGCCTCGGGCCAGCCGAGCCCGTAGTGGCCGCTGGAGGTGGCGGCGGCGAGCAGTTCGCCCGCCGTCCAGTGGCCGCGGGCCCGGGTGCGGAGCCGCTCGTCCAGCTCGACCGCGCGGGCCTCCTCGAACAGGTCGACGACGGCGTGCTGGTCGGAGCCGAGGCAGACCGGGGAGCCGGCGTCCGCCAGGTCGCGGGCGGGTCCGATGCCGTCGGCGAGGTCCCGCTCGGTGGTCGGGCACATGCACACGCCGGTCGTCGTCGTCCCGAGGAGGCCGATGTCGTCCTCGGTCAGGTGGGTCGCGTGCACGGCCGTGGTGAGGGCGCCGAGCGCACCGGCCTCGGCGAGCAGGCGGGTCGGCGTCATGCCGTAGGCGTCCTGGCAGTCGCGGTTCTCGGCGGGCTGCTCGGACAGGTGGACGTGCAGCGGCGCGCGGTGCTCCCGCGCCCACGAGGCGACGGCGCGCAGCTGCTCGCGCGGGACGGCCCTGACGGAGTGGATCGCGGCGCCGACGCGGGCGTGGGACCGTCCCGCCTTGCCGGTCTGCTCGTGCAGGCTCTCGACGCGCCGCGCCCAGTTCCCGGCGGTGCCGTCCCCGAACCGCAGCTGCGGCCCGGCGAGCGGCCTGCCGATGCCGCCGGTGAGGTAGCAGGTGTCGAGGAGGGTGATGCGGATGCCCGCGTCGGACGCGGCGTCGACCAGCGCCTCGCCCATCGCGTTCGGGTCCCCGTAGGGGGCGCCGCCCGGACGGTGGTGCAGGTAGTGGAACTCGCCGACGCAGCTGATCCCCGCGAGGGCCATCTCGGCGAACACCGCGGTCGCGAGCGCGCGGTAGGTGTCCGGTTCGAGCCGGTCGGCGACCTGGTACATCTGCTCGCGCCACGTCCAGAACGTCCCGGAGTGCGCCTGGACGCGGGAGCGCAGGGCGCGGTGGAACGCGTGGGAGTGGGCGTTGGCGAGGCCCGGCAGGGTCAGGCCGGGGAGGTGCCGGGCGCCCGGCGCCGCCGGGACTCCGGGGGTGATGCGCGTGATCCGCTCGCCGTCGGCCTCGATGAGCACGTCGGCCGCGACGCCGTCGCCTAGCCAGGCGAACTGGGCATGCCACTGCATAACGGAATCCCTACCCGCGCGCCAGGTCGTCCAGTACCGCGGCGAGGGCCTCGACTCCGGCCAGGCGGTCGGCCGGCTCGGCGAACTCCTCGGGCGCGTGCGACACCCCGGTCGGGTTCCGCACGAACAGCATCGCGGCCGGCAGCCGCGCCGACAGGACGCCCGCGTCGTGGCCCGCGCCCGTCGGCAGGACGGGGACGCCGCCGAGCACCGAGCGGACCCGGTCGCGCAGCGCCAGGTTGAAGTCGACGATCTCGGTGTAGGACTCCTCGGCGAGGTCGACGCTCACGCGGTGCGGGCGCGCCGCGATCCGCGCGGCCTCGTCGACCTCCAGCACGGTCCGGCGGACGGCGTCGTCGGCGGGGCCCCGGGCGTCCAGCCAGGCGGTGACCGCCGACGGGATCGCGTTGACGCCGTTCGGCTCGACGCGGACCTTCCCGACCGTCGCGACGGTCCCGTTGCGCTCGGCGGCCTCCCGCGCGGCGATGACCATGTGCGCGAACGGCAGCATCGGGTCGCGCCGGTCGGGCAGCCCGGTCGTCCCGGCGTGGTTGCCCTCGCCCGCGAAGTCGAACCGCCACCGGCCGTGCGGCACGATCGCGCTCGCGACGCCGACCGGCTCCTCCAGCGCCCGGCCCTGCTCGACGTGGAGCTCGACGTAGCAGGCGATCCGGCCGAGCAGGTCCTCGTCCGGGCCGATCGCGTGCGGGTCCAGCCCCGCGTTGTGGACGACCTCGGCGAAGGTGTGCCCGTCGGCGTCGGTGAGGCCGCGGGCCCGGGCCGGGTCGATCGCCCCGGCCAGCAGCCGGGAGCCGAGGCACGCGACCCCGAACCGCGCGCCCTCCTCCTCGGCGAACGCCCCGATCCCGATCGGGCGGGCCGGCCGGACGCCGCGCTCGCGGAGCAGGTCGACCGCCGCGAACGCCGACACGATGCCGAGCGGCCCGTCGAACGCTCCCCCGCCGGGCACGGAGTCGAGGTGGCTGCCGGTCAGGACGGCGCCCGTGCGGGTTCCGTCCTCCGGGTACCACCAGGCGACCATGTTCCCGTTGGGGTCGTGTTCGAGGCCGAGGCCGCGGCGGCGCGCCTCGTCGGCGAACCAGGCGCGGCACTCCAGCTCCGGCGGCGTCCACGCGAACCGGTGGTAGCCGCCGGTCGCCGCGTCCCGCCCGACGGGCAGCAGCTCGGCCCACATCTCCTCGAAGCTCATGGCCGCATCGGGACGCGCACGCCGCGCTCGTCGGCGACCTCGGCGGCCCGCTCGTAGCCGGCGTCGACGTGCCGCATGACGCCGGTGCCGGGGTCGTTGGTCAGGACGCGCCGCAGCTTCTCCCCGGCGAGGGCCGTCCCGTCGGCGACGCAGACCTGGCCGGCGTGGACGGAGCGTCCGATGCCGACCCCGCCGCCGTGGTGGATGGACACCCACGTCGCGCCGGAGGCGGTGTTGAGCATGGCGTTCAGCAGCGGCCAGTCGGCGATCGCGTCGGACCCGTCCTTCATGCCCTCGGTCTCCCGGTACGGGCTGGCGACCGACCCGCAGTCGAGGTGGTCGCGGCCGAGCACGATCGGCGCGCTGATCTCGCCGCGCGCGACCAGGTCGTTGAACACCTCGCCCGCCCTGTCGCGCTCGCCGTAGCCGAGCCAGCAGATCCGCGACGGCAGGCCCTGGAAGTGGACCTTCTCCTGCGCCATCCGGATCCACCGGGTCAGCGGCTCGTTGTCGGGGAACAGGTCGAGGATCGCCTGGTCGGTGCGGGCGATGTCCTTCGGGTCGCCCGACAGCGCCGCCCACCGGAACGGCCCCTTGCCCTCGCAGAACAGCGGCCGGATGTAGGCGGGCACGAACCCGGGGAACGCGAACGCGCGCGCGTACCCGGCGAGCTGCGCCTCGCCCCGGATGGAGTTGCCGTAGTCGAACACCTCGGCGCCCGCGTCCTGGAAGCCGACCATGGCCTCGACGTGGACGGCCATCGACGCGCGGGCCTTGGCGATGAAACCGTCGCGGTCCTTGTCGCGTTCGGCGGCCATGTCCTCGAACGCGACGCCCTGCGGCAGGTAGGCGAGCGGGTCGTGCGCGCTGGTCTGGTCGGTGACGATGTCGATCGGGGCGCCGCGCCGCAGCAGTTCGGGGACGATGTCGGCGGCGTTGCCCAGCACCGCGATCGACAGCGGCCTGCGTGCGGCCTTCGCCTCCTCGGCGAGCCGCAGCGCCTCGTCCAGCGAGCCGGCCCGCACGTCGCAGTAGCGGTGCTCGACCCGCCGCTCGATCCGGGACGGGTCGCACTCGACGCAGATCGCGACGCCGCCGTTCATCGTGACGGCGAGGGGCTGCGCGCCGCCCATCCCGCCGAGTCCGGCGGTCAGGGTGATCGTCCCGGCGAGGGTGCCGCCGAACCGCTTCTCGGCGACGGCGGCGAACGTCTCGTAGGTGCCCTGGAGGATCCCCTGCGTCCCGATGTAGATCCACGACCCGGCGGTCATCTGCCCGAACATCGTCAGGCCGAGCGACTCCAGGCGGCGGAACTCCTCCCACGTGCCCCACTGCGGGACGAGGTTGGAGTTCGCGATGAGCACGCGCGGCGCCCACTCGTGCGTCTGGAAGATCCCGACCGGCTTGCCGGACTGGACGAGCAGCGTCTCGTCCCCCTCCAGGTCGGACAGCGACCGGATGATGCCGTCGAAGGCGTCCCAGTTCCGGGCCGCCTTCCCGGACCCGCCGTAGACGACCAGCTCGTCCGGGTGCTCGGCGACCTCGGGGTCGAGGTTGTTCTGGATCATGCGCAGGGCGGCCTCCTGCGGCCACCCCTTGGCGGCGGTCAGCGAGGTGCCGCGCGGCGCGCGGACGGGACGGGGACCGGACATGTGGGACTCCTTAGGAGAGCGGGCCGGTGACGGCCTCGGCGGCGGCGACCAGTGAGCCGTCCCGGACCAGCGCGGTCGCGGCGGCGATCTCGGGGGCGAGGTAGCGGTCCGGGCCGGGCGGCGGGACGGCCTCGCGGAGCCGGGCGACCACGGAGGCGGTGGCCGGGCCCGGAAGCAGCGGGGTGCGCAGCTCCAGCGCCCGCGCGGCGGTGAGGATCTCGACGGCGACCACCTGGGCGAGGCCGTCCACGGCGCGGCGCAGCTTGCGGGCCGCGCTCCACCCCATCGAGACGTGGTCCTCCTGCATGGCCGAGCTCGGGATCGAGTCGGCGCTCGCGGGCACGGCGAGGCGCTTGAGCTCCGACACGATCGCGGCCTGCGTGTACTGGGCGATCATGTGGCCGGAGTCGACGCCCGGGTCGTCGGCGAGGAAGGCGGGCAGCCCGGCGGAGCGCCCCTTGTCGAGCATCCGGTCGGTGCGGCGCTCGGACATCGAGGCGACGTCGGCCGCCGGGACGGCGAGGAAGTCCAGCACGTAGGCGACGGGGGCGCCGTGGAAGTTGCCGTTCGACTCGACCCGGCCGTCCGGGAGGACGACGGGGTTGTCCACGGCGGACGCGAGCTCCCGTCCCGCCACGAGCTCGGCGTGCGCGAGCGTGTCGCGGGCGGCGCCGTGCACCTGCGGTGCGCAGCGCAGGGAGTAGGCGTCCTGCACGCGGGTGCAGTCGGGGCCCCGGTGCGACTCCATGATCTGCGAGTCGGCGAGCAGCGCCCGCAGGTTCGCGGCGGAGGCGGCCTGCCCGGGGTGGGGCCGCAGGTTCTGCAGGTCGGCGGCGAAGACGCGGTCGGTGCCGAGCAGCGCCTCGACGCTCATCGCGGCGGCGAGGTCGGCGGCGGTGAGCAGCCTCCGCAGGTCGTTGACGGCCAGGACAAGCATGCCGAGCATCCCGTCCGTGCCGTTCAGCAGGGCGAGCCCCTCCTTGGCGCCGAGCTTCACCGGCGTGATGCCCGCGTCCCGCAGGGCGTCGGCCGCCGGCCTCAGCTCCCCGGAGGCGTCCCGTACCGACCCCTCGCCGATCAGCGCGAGGGCGACGTGGGCGAGCGGCGCCAGGTCGCCGGAGCAGCCGAGGCTCCCGTACTCGAAGACCTGCGGGGTGATGCCGGCGTTGAGCAGGGCGGCCAGGGTCCTGGCGGTGACCGGCTGGACGCCGGTCCGTCCCGTGGCGAGCGTGCGCAGCCGGAGCAGCATCAGCGCCCGGACGACCTCCCGCTCGACCTCGGCCCCCGACCCCGCCGCGTGCGACCGGACGATGTTCAGCTGGAGCTGCGCCCGCAGTTCGGGCGCGATGTGCCGGGTGGCGAGCGCCCCGAAGCCCGTCGAGACGCCGTAGACCGGCGTCGGGCGCGCCGACAGCTCCTCGATGTGGGCCCGCGCCTCACCGATCAGCTTCAGCGCCCCGTCGGACAGCGCGACCTTGGCGCCGTCCCGCGCCACCGCCGCGACCTGCTCCAACGCGAGCGGTTCCGGCCCGACCTCGACCCCTGCGTCCCCCATACCAAAACCCATACCCACCATTGGAGCGCTTCCGGGGCCGCGTCCCCAGCCCCGGACCGCGCTCTGTGTCTCGGATACGAGACACTCGGAGCATGAGCCAGGTCCCCGCCGCCCGCCGCGCCCTCGCGGTGCTGCGCCTCCTGGCGGCCGCGCCCGGCCCCCTGCCCGCCTCGGCGATCGCCCGCGACCTCGGCATTCCCCGCTCCAGCGCGTACCACCTGCTGACCGTGATGGCCGAGGACGGCTTCGTCACCTCCATTCCCGAGGAGCGCCGGTGGGGCCTCGGCGTCGCCGCCTTCGAGATCGGCTCCGCCTACCTGCGCCACGAGCCCCTGGAGCGCCTGGCCCGCCCCCTGCTGCGCCGCCTGGTCGACCGCGTGGGCGAGATCGCGCAGCTCGGCGTCCTGCACGGCGCCGAGACCCTCTACCTGCTGAAGGAGCAGCCGCCCCGGCACGCCACCCTGGTCACCGACGTCGGCGTCCGGATGCCCGCCCAGCTCACCGCGAGCGGCCGCTCGATCCTGGCCTACCTGCCTTCCGCGCAGGTCAGGGCCCTGTTCCCCGGCCGCTTCGTGGACCGCACCGGGCGTGGCCCCTCCACCCTGCGCGACCTGCGCCGCACCCTCGCCGAGGACGCGCGCCGCGGCTGGGCGGTCGAGGACGGCCACATCACCGAGGGCTTCACGAGCATCGCCGCCTGCGCCTTCGACCACACCGGCCGCCCCACCGCCGCGATCACGGTGACGTTCCGCCGCGAGGACCACCCCGAACCGGCGTGGCCCGCGGTGGCGGCCCAGGTGCGCGCCACGGCGGCCGCCCTCACGACCCGCCTGACCGGCCGGCCCCCGTCCTGACCGCTAGGCCCCGAAGCGGTCGGCGACCAGCCGGTCGGCCCAGCGGCGGAGCGCGTCCTCCACCGGCGGATGGCTCAGGCCCGCCTCCTTGGCCAGCGCGTCGGCCGAGGAGGTGTCGTAGCGCTCCTCCGACAGGAAGGAGAGCGTCTCGGGCTCGACCCCCGTGAGCGCGCGCGGCAGCCGCCGCACGAGCCCGACCGGCAGTGTCGCCCGGGGCGGACGCACACCGAGGTGCCGCGCCAGAAGCCCGACCAGCTCGGGCAGGTGGGGCGTCGCATCGTCCAGGACCCAGTGAGCACGGTAGGGCCCCTCGTCGTACTCGGGGACGGCGGCCATGAAGCGGGCAAGGTGGTCGATGGTGACCACGGGCACGAACGTGCGCCGCGACCCGGCCAGCGCGGGCAGGCGCCCGGCCCGGAGATCCCGCACCGTCTCGGCGAGCCCGATGTACTGCCCGGCCTCCCCGGTGACCGAGTGCCCGATCACGGTCGCCGGATGCACCGCGGTGAGAGGCACGCCCTCCTCTTCCGCGACCGCGCGTACGGCGGCGTCACCTTCGAGCTTGGACGCCTCGTACGCGCCGAGCCGCCGGTACAGCGCGTCCAGTTCCCTCGCGGGCGCAGGATGGGCGAGCCTCCCGTCGGAGGCCACCCGATACCCGGACACGTGGACGAGACGCCGCAGCCGGGGAAGCGCGGCGGCCCACCGCACGACGTTCACGGCACCGTCGACGTTCGCCCGCCGCGCCTCCTCCCGTCCCAGGCCGAACCGGAACAGCGCGGCGGCGTTGAAGACGTCCCGCACGGCCTCCAGCCGGTCGCGGTCCTCGTCGTCCAGCCCCAGGTCCGGCCGCGTGATGTCGGCGCCGACGACCAGCAGCCCCTGGTCGTCGACGCCGTGCTCCCGCAGCCATCCCCGCAGCTCACCGCCGCGTCCGCTCCCGCCCCGGACGGCCACGGCGACCGTCCGCCCCCGGTTCAGCAGCTCCGCCGCCAGCCACCGCCCGACGAACCCCGCGCCCCCGACGACCAGGGCACCGCCGGTCTCACCCTCACTGAACGTCATGCGAGAGAAACTAGACCGGTCTACCTATTTTGTCGAGCGCGCGGGTCAGCGCTTCTTCTTGGGGGTGACGCTGAGGCGGTGGTCGAGCTTCCAGAAGTAGAGCGCCTTGCCCTTGCCCACGTACACGTCACGCAGGCCGACGCACTGGCTGCGCCCCATCCCGGACAGGTCGGCCATCCACGTGCCGGTCGGCTCGTACACGTCGAACTGGTAGATCTTGTAGACCCGGCCGATGTCGAGCCGGTAGTGCTTCTTCTCCGGCAACGTCGGCGTGTACCCGAGGCTCCTCTGCCACTGCTTGTTGGCCTGGTACCCGAGGGTGGCGTTGATGCTCTCGGCCGTGGCGCCGTAGGAGATGGTGACCGTGTGCCCCACCGTGTACGAGGTCGCGGCGTTCATGGTGCCGGGGCCCCAGCCCGAGACGGTCCACGGGTCCTGGTTCTCCCAGCGGGTCCAGGTCCCGGCGAAGTGCCGCTTCCCGCGCGCGACCCGTTTGTCGGTGCACTTCTGGCCCTTCTTCTGCGCCGACCCCGTTCCCGGCTGCGCGCCGAATTCCTTCTTCGCCGCGACACTCGTGGTCGACCTGGCGTCCCCGCCGGACGCCCACGTGGTCCCCACCACGGCCGCCGTGCCGAGAACGGCCACACCTGCGAGCGTCAGCCCTGCCTTCTTCATTTAAGAAACCCCTCTGAGACCCGGCCCATCCCTTGGGCCGCACGGGCCATTCTTCGGAGAAAGCCCATCCCGGAATCAGGGCCCTAGGACCCCAACCTCCCAAGGCTCGGGCCCTACCGCCCTCGAAGCCGGCGGGCAGGGCTGAACAGGTCAGCATGTCGCCCCCCGCAGGCGGCACCAAGGCTCGGCAGGGATCACGGTCTGTCATGGAAGCGGCTTCCGGCGAATGATCGTGTCGGGCCACCGGGTCCAGAGGCCGGGGAGTGCCATCATTCCCGGCGGAAATCCTCAGGTCGAGGACTCCTGGCGGCGGGCCCAGTCGGCGCGGAGGAGTTCGTATTCGACCTCGCCGTGGTCGGTGCCGGGAATGGGGTCGTCCCAATGCCGGTGGAAGGTGCGCAGGTAAACCAGGCCGGACTTCTCCATGACGCGGCGGGAGGCGGCGTTGACGGCCATGGTCTGAGCGAAGACGCGGTGGACGCCGAGGTCGGTGAACGCCTTGGCGATCAGGGCGCGGGACGCCTCGGTGGCGTATCCCCGGCCCCAACTGGCCGCGCGCAGGCAGTAGCCGAGTTCGCCCTGCCGGACGTCGCGGCCGTCGCCCGGTTCGAGGGCGAGCCAGCCGATGAAGTCGCCGGTGGAGCGCTCGACCGCGGCCCAGCGGCTGAGCGGTCCCCGCTCGTACCAGTCGAGGATCCTGGCGAGGGTCTGGTCCCTCAGGTGGGCGCGCGGGGTGGGCCTGCCGCCGGTCAGGAACCGCATGACCTCGGGGTCGCCGTCGAGCTCGACCAGGTTCTCCAGGTCGTCCTCGGTGAAGCGCCGCAGCAGCAGCCGATCGGTGGTGAGAAATACCTGCACGGAACCGAGTCCTCCGATTCGCCGGCGAAGACGGCCACGGCGTGGCCGTCCCATCCGATGGGCGTTCCCTCCTTGGAACGGTCCTTATTAGACCGGTAGTCGCGAATGATCGAAATCGTCCGGGTTTCCTCCCTACAATCTCATCCGATCGGATACCCGGACAGGGAGGTCCGTCCGTGAGTGGTGAGCACCGTCCCGAGTGGGGGGTCGATTCCGAGACGCCCAGCGTGGCCCGGATGTACGACTACTACCTCGGTGGCAAGGACAACTTCGCGGCGGATCGCGAGGCCGCCGACCAGGTGGTGGCCGCGATGCCGAACGTGCTGGAGTTCACCCGCGCCAACCGCGGGCTGCTCTCGCGCGCCGTGACGATGATGGCCGACCGCGGCATCCGGCAGTTCCTCGACATCGGCTCCGGGCTCCCGACGCAGGAGAACGTGCACCAGGTGGCCCAGCGCGCGGCCCCCGGCTCCACCGTCATCTACGTCGACAACGACCCGATCGTGCTCACGCACGCGCGGGCGCTGCTGGCCGACAACCCGCTGACCACGGTCATCCAGGCCGACTTACGCGAGCCGGAGAGCATTCTGAACGACCCCGAGGTGAAGGCCCGGATCGACTTCGACCGGCCGGTGGGCCTGCTGTTGCTGGCCATCCTGCACTTCATCCCGGACGAGGCGCGCCCGGCGGAGATCGTGGCGAGGCTCCGCGCGCCGCTGGTCCCCGGCAGCTGCGTGGCCATCACGCACGGCCACCGCGGCGAGGTCCCGGCGCTGGTCGAGGAGCAGGTCCGGGGCGCCTACGGCAGGACGGGGGCGGGCGACATCATTCCGCGCGGGATCGACGAGGTCATGACGTTCTTCGAGGGCACCGAGCTGCTCGGCCCCGGCCTGGTCCAGGTGGCCGACTGGCGGGCGGACGCCGAGCCGTCCCCGCCCGACATGTCGCGGCCGGGCTTCCTCGCCGGCGTCGGAAGGGTGAAGTGATGCTGCCGACCAATCTGCTGTTCGGCCGGGCGTTCAGCGAGGACCCGTACGCCGTGTACGCCGAGCTGCGGGCGGCAGGGCCCGTCCATCGGATCGACTTCCCTCCGGGGGCCGCGGCCTTCCTCGTCGTCGACCACGAGCACGGCCGCGCGGCGCTGAGCGATCCGCGCCTGTCCAAGGACACCGCGTACAGCGCGGTGTCCGTGAACGCCGAGCTGTTCTTCGGCGGCACGATGCTCGGGATGGACCCGCCCGACCACACCCGGATGCGCGGGCTGGTGGCCAGGGCGTTCACCGCCCGGCGGGTGGAGCGGCTGCGCCCCCGCGTCCAGGAGATCGCCGACGGGCTGCTGGACGGCGTCGCGGCCCGCGGCGGGGGCGACCTCATCGAGGACTTCGCCGTCCCGCTGCCGATCCAGGTCATCTGCGAGCTGCTCGGCGTCCCGGCGCGCGACCGGGACCGGTTCCGCGAGTGGACGGCCGTGCTGACCGTGCCGGCGCTCACCGCCGAGGCCCGCGAGCGCCGCCGCGAGGCGGCCAGGGCGTTCAACGACTACCTGCTCGGCGTCATCGCCGAGCGGCGGGCCGAGCCCGAGGACGACCTGGTCAGCGCCCTGATCAGCGCCCGCGACGGGGACGCGGCCCTGACCGGGGCGCAGATGCTCGGCACCATCGCACTGCTGCTCATCGCCGGGCACGAGACCACCGTCAACCTCATCGGCAACGGCGTGCTCGCCCTGCTCCAGGCGCCCGGGCAGCTCGAACTGCTGCGGGCGCGGCCCGAGCTGCTGCCGTCCGCGGTCGAGGAGCTGCTGCGGTTCGACGGCCCGGTGGAACGGGCGAGCCAGCGCATCGCCCTGGAGGACATGGAGATCGCCGGAACGCCCGTCCCCAAGGGCGCCTGGGTGCACGTCTCGCTCGGCGCCGCCGACCGGGACCCCGCCGTCTTCGAGGACCCCGACCGGCTGGAGGTGGCCCGCGCCCCCAAGGGCCACGTCGCCTTCGGCCACGGCCCGCACTTCTGCCTCGGCGCCCCGCTGGCCCGGCTGGAGGGGCAGATCGCCATCGGCGGCCTGCTGGACCGCTTCCCCGATCTCACCCTCGCCGCGCCGGCGGACGAGCTGCGCCACCACCGCACCGGCTCGATCGTCCGCGGCCTGGTCTCGCTGCCCGTGCGCGTCTGAGCGCCGTCCCGTCAGCCGTCGAGCCGGCGGTCGTCCCTGTGCGCGGCGTGGAAGTCGGCCTGGCGGGCCATGATCGTGCGCATCGAGGTGCCGCGGGGGACGCCGTAGACGAGGACGACGGCCCCGCCCCGGACGGCGAACGGCCGAGCCCCGGGGGGACTCGGCCGTCGGCGGCGTGCGGGGGGGTCAGGCGAGGCCGGACTTCTTCAGCCACTCCTCGGCGACCTTCTCCTGGTCGTCCTTGTCGATGGCGACGCGCTTCATCATGTCCAGGAGGTCCTGGGTGGTGAGCTTGGCGGAGACGCCGTTCAGCGCCGCCCTGGCCTTCTCGTCCACCGCCTTCGTGTTGACCAGCGGCGTGACGTTCTGGGCGGAGAAGACGTTCTCCGGGTCCTCCAGGACGACGAGCTTGTTCTGCTGGATCGTCGGGTCGGTGGTGAACAGGTCGGCGGCCTGGACCTTGTTCTCGGTGAGCAGTTTCACCAGGGTGGCCTGGGCGCCGGCGTCGAACGGCTGGAACTTCTTGAAGTCCAGGCCGTAGACCTTCTTGAGGCCGACGAGGCCCTGCTGGCGGGTCTTGAACTCCGAGGGCCCGGCGATGACGAGGTCCTTGGCGACCGGCTTGAGGTCGGCGATGGACTTCAGGTTGTACTTGGCGGCCGTCTGCGGGTTGACGGTGACCGAGTCCTTGTCCTCGGCCTTCGCCGAGTCGAGGATCTCGACGCCGGCGGGCAGCTTGGCCTTGAGCGCGGCGTTGATCTCGTCGGTGGTGGCGGCCGTGCTGGTCTTGTCGACCGAGGTGGTGAGCAGGGCGCCGTTGTACTCGGGCATCACGCTGATGCCGCCCTTGACGACCTGGTCGTAGTAGATCTCGCGGGCGCCGATGTTGAACTTGCGGGTGACCTTGACGCCCTTGGCCTCCAGCGCCTGCGCGTACAGCTCGCCGAGCAGGTTGCTCTCGGGGAAGTTCGCGCCGCCGACGGTGACGGTGCCGTTCCCGCCTCCTCCGGAGAGCGGGTTGCCGTCGTCTCCGGAGTCGCCGCTGCCGCAGGCGGACAGTGACAGGGCGGCCACGAGGCCGACGACCGCGCCCCTGATGAGTTTGTTCATGTGCTCTTCCTTCGGTGTCAGGAGGATCGGGCGGAGCCGAGCAGGCCCGGGGAGAGGAGGAGGCGGCGCAGTGCCGCGAAGGCCGCCTGGACGATCAGCGCGAGCAGCACCACCAGGACGGTGCCCCCGACGACGAGCTGGTAGTCGTTGCGGGCCAGGCCGTCGATGATGTAGCGGCCGAGCCCGCCGAAGCCGGGGTAGGCGGCGATGGTGGCGGTGGCGACGACCTGGATCGCGGACGTGCGCATCCCCAGCAGGATGAGGGGCAGCGCCATCGGCAACTCGACCCGCCACAGTACGCCCCAGCCGGTCATGCCCATGCCGCTGGCCGCGTCCTTGGCGTCGGCGTCGACCCCGCGGATGCCCTCGAAGGTGTTGACCAGGATCGGCGGGACGGCGAGGGCGACGAGCGCGACGAGCACCGGCGTGATGCTGTACTCGATCACCACGACGATCAGCACCAGGCCGAAGGTGGGGACGGCGCGGGCCACGTTCGCCAGGCTGATCGCGAGGAAGCCGCCCCGGCCGGTGTGCCCGACGAGCAGGCCGAGCGCGAGGCCGATGACCGCGGCGCACACCAGAGCCACGCCGCTGTAGTAGACGTGCTGGAGCAGGCGGTGCGGGATGCCGTCGCCGCCGTGCCACTGGGAGGACGTGGTCAGCCACGTCCAGAACAGGTCGATCTGGTTCCACAGCTCGTTCATGAGGTCATCCGGGCTCGGGCCCACGGGGTGAGCAGGCGTTGGACGGTGACCAGGATCGCGTCGGTGACCAAGGCCAGCAGGACGATCAGGACGGTGGCGGCCACGATCTGCGTCTGGAACTGGAGCTGGTAGCCGCGGATGATGTCGTAGCCGAGGCCGCCCTGGCCGATCAGCTGGCCGACGGCGACGAGGCTGATGGAGGAGACGGCGGCGACGCGCGTCCCGGCGATGACGATGGGCACGGCGATCGGCAGCTCGACCTGGAGCAGGCGCCGCAGCGGGCCGAAGCCCATCGCGGTGGCCGCCTGCCGGACGGGGTCGGACACCGACGCCAGCCCGTCCACCACGTTCGGGACGAGCACCGACAGGCTGTACAGGGTCAGCGGGATCATGACCGTGGAGGCGGTCAGCCCGGTGTACTGGATGAAGACCATGAACAGCGCGAGCGACGGGATCGCGTAGAAGATGTTCGAGACCGTCAGCGCCGGCGGGTAGAGCCAGGCCCAGCGGCGGCACAGCATGCCGACCGGCAGCGAGATGACCAGGCCGAACAGCACCGGCAGCAGCGCGAGCCGCAGGTGGATGAGGGCGTGCTCGGTCAGCGTGTCGGTGTGCTCGCCGATCCAGCCCCAGTCGATGTCCATCAGCCGGCGCCTCCGGCGTCGGCCTCCTCGGGCTCGGGCGCGGGCTCGGGCCGCTCACCGGACCCGGCGCCGTGGCGGCCGTGGGTGGGGACGGCGAGCAGGTCGGTCCCGCTGGCGGTCCCGACGACCGCGCCGGTCTCGTCGACGCCGACCGCCAGCCCGGACGGGGACAGCACGGCCGCGTCCAGCGCGGTCCGCACGGAGTCTCCCCCGACCTGGAAGGTGGGTCCGACCGGGGTGAGCTCGGCCTCGCCGAGCTTCCCGGGCGCCTGCGCCGGGCGGGCCCAGCCGAGGGGGCGCCGGTCGTCGTCGACGACGAGCACCCATTCCGTCCCGGCGGCCTCCGCGGCGTCGGTGCCCGCCGCGCGGACCGCGTCGCCGCTCAGCCGCAGGCCGCCCGTCTCGGCGAAGGACAGGGTGCGGATGCCGCGGTTCTGGCCGATGAAGCCGGCGACGAAGTCGTCGGCCGGGTGGGCCAGGATGTTCTCCGGACTGTCGATCTGGACGAGCCTGCCGCCGGTCTGGAACACCGCGATCCGGTCGCCGAGCTTGATGGCCTCGTCGATGTCGTGGGTGACGAACACGATCGTCTTGTGCAGCTCCTCCTGGAGGCGGAGGAACTCGTCCTGCAGCTCGGCGCGCACGACCGGGTCGACGGCGCTGAACGGCTCGTCCATCAGCATGATCGGCGGGTCTGCGGCGAGGGCCCGCGCGACGCCGACGCGCTGCTGCTGGCCGCCCGACAGCTGGAAGGGGTACCGCTTGCCCATCGCGGGGTCGAGCCCGACCCGCTCCATCAGCTCCAGCGCCCGCGCCCGCGCCTTCTTCTTGTTCCAGGACAGCAGGTACGGGACGGTGGCGATGTTGTCGAGGATGGTGCGGTGCGGGAACAGCCCGGCGTGCTGGATCACGTAGCCGATGCCGCGCCGCAGCTCGGCGGGCTTGCGCTCGCGGACGTCCTTCCCGTCGATCAGCACGCGCCCGGACGTCGGCTCGACCATCCGGTTGATGGTCCGCAGCGCGGTGGTCTTGCCGCCGCCGGAGGTGCCGACGAACACGGTGATGCGGCCCGCGGGGCATTCGAGGCTCACGTCGTCGAGCGCGACGGTCCCCCCGGGATAGCGCTTGGTGACACCCTCAAAGGTGATCAACGAATCACGTCCTCGCCGGGCGTCCCGCATGACGCCGATGATCGAATTCCGGTTACGAGCCAACCGTAACCAATGGGTACCGTCATCTCAGTGTCCCGGCATGCCCGGAACGTCGAGCATGAAAGCATATCTACCGGTAATGCAGGGAAAGTAGCGTGTCGCCGTGGAGAACAGCCGAATCGTTATCGACGGGACCTCGCTCACATGCGCTCAGGTGGCCCGCGCGGCCCGCGAGGATGTGACGGTCGCCATAGCCGCGGCCGGCGAACGTCGGGCGGCGGGCGCCTGGCGGGTCGTCCGCGAGGTCACCGAGGCGCAGCCGGTGTACGGGCGGACGACGGGGGTCGGCGCCAACCGCGTCGTGGACGTCGAGTGGGAGGACGCCGACGCCCACGGGCTGCGGCTGCTGCGCAGCCACGCGGCCGGGGCCGGGCCGCTGGTCGCGCCGGAGACCGTCCGGGCGATGCTGGCCGTCCGGCTGAACCAGATCGCGGCGGGCGGCTCGGGCGTGGAGCCGGGCGTGCTGCAGGCCCTGGCGGACGTGCTCAACCTCGGGCTGCTCCCGCCGGTGCCGGTGTACGGGGCGATCGGCACGGGCGATCTGACGGCGCTGGCCTCGACCGCGCTGTGCCTGCTCGGTGAGCGGCCGTGGCTGCCGGGCCCGGACGGCGGGCAGGAGCGCGGCCCCGGCTACCGGCTCCGCTCCGCCGACGCGCTGGCGTTCATCAGCTCCAACGCCGCGACGCTCGGCGAGGCGGCGCTCGCGGTTGCCGACCTGCGGGAGACGCTGCGCGCCTCGACGGTCGTGGCGGCGCTGTCGCACTTCGCCGTCCGGGGCTCGGAGGAGCCGTACGCGCAGCCGGTGCAGGACGCGTGCCCGCATCCGGGCCAGCAGCAGGCCGCGGCGGCGATGCGCGCGCTGCTCGCCTTCGACCGGCCGGCGCCGATGCGCATCCAGGACCCGTACGGCTACCGCGCGTTCCCGCAGGTGCACGGCCCCGCGCTGGAGGCGGCCGGCTACGCCGAGGAGGTCGTCACGCGGGAGATCAACGCCGCCGCGGAGAACCCGCTGGTGGACGTCCCCGGGCGGACGGTCTGGCACAACGGCAACTTCCACACCGCCTACGTCGGGCTCGCCCTGGACGCGGCCCGCGCCGCCCTGTTCCAGACCATGGCGCTGGCCGCCGCCCGCCTCGGCACGCTCGCCGAGCCGGCCTTCACCGGCCTCTACCCGTTCCAGGGGGAGACGGAGGCCTCCTCCGGGATCATGATCCTGGAGTACGTGGCGCACTCGTGCCTGGCCGACGTCAGGCGCCTCGCCACCCCCGCGGCGCTCGGCAGCGCGGTGCTGTCGCGCGGCGTCGAGGAGCACGCCGGCTTCTCGACGCAGTCGGCGCGCGCCAGCACCGACGCGGTCGCCGCCTACCGGCTCGGGCTCGGCTGCGAGCTGGTGGCCGCCGTCCGCGCGCTGCGGATGCAGGGGCGGGCGCCCTCCGGCGGGCCGCTGCGCTCGGCGTGGGACATGGCGGGTGCCGTCCTCGACCCGCGCATCGAGGACCGGCCGCTGGACGCCGACATCGCCGCCGCCGCGGACCTGCTGCCGCACCTGGCCCGGCTCCACCCCTGACCCTCAGCCCGCCGCGGTCTCTCCGGTCGAGGCGCGGACGCGCAGCGACGGCTCGCGGACGACGCGGCGCTTGCGCGGCTTGCCGTCGATGACGTCCACGATCAGCCGGACGGCGGAGTGGACGATGCCGTCGATGTCCCACTCGACGCTGGTGAGCGGCGGGGACAGCAGCGCCGACATCGGATGGTTGTCGTAGCCGCAGACGGCGACGTCGCCGGGGACGTCCAGGCCCAGCTCGCGGGTGGCGGCGTAGACGCCGTAGGCGATGGAGTCGGCGAAGCAGAAGACGGCCGAGGGGCGGTTCGGGCCGCCGAGCACGCGCAGCGCGATCTCGGTGGCCTCGGCGAGGGACTGGGGCACGACCACGACGTCCACCGACAGGCCGAGCCGCTCGGCCTCGGCGTTGACGTACACGTCGGCCGGGCGGTCGGGCGTGCTGGCGAGGGTGGGGGTGAACACGGTGAGGCGCTGGTGGCCGAGCGCCCGCAGGTGTTCCAGCGCGAGCGTCACGCCCCGCCGGTTGTCGAAGACGACCTCGCCCTGCGCCTGGCCGCCGTGCAGGGCGTCACCGATGGAGACCACGGGGATCGCGGCCGCCAGCTCCGACCACAGCGCGGCGGACGGGTCGAGCGGCTGGACGATCAGGCCGTCCACCCGCTGGTCGCGCAGCCGCCGGGCCAGGGCCAGCTCGCGCTCGGGGTCGCCGCCGGCGTCCACGATCAGGGCGTAGCGGCCGCGGGCGAGCAGCGCCCGGCCGATGCCGACCGCGAGGGACTGCTGCCAATAGTCCTCCAGCGAGCCGCACAGCAGGCCGACCTGGTCGGTGCGCCCGCTGGCCAGCGCACGCGCGATCGGGTGGGCCTCGTAGCCGAGCTCGCGCGCCGCGGCGCGGACGCGCTCCTGCGTCTCCTCGGAGGTCTGGATGCCGCGCAGCGCGTAGGAGACGGCCGCCGGCGACAGCCCCGTCGCCTGCGCCACCTCCCGGATGGTCGCGCGCTTGCGCTTCTCCGACATCCCTCCAACCCTAGAGGCCGCCACCGACAGAGCACGGCACCCGCCCTTGACGGGAGCGTCACTGAAGCGGTTCACTGAAACGGTTAACTGATGCGGTTCAGAAGTTCTGGCCTGGCCGTTCGCGCCGGGTCGCGGACGCAACGGACCGCTCCCACCCACGGTTTCGGAGAGGAGCGAACCCCGTGTCTTCCGAGGTCCTGCCCCGCCCCAGCGGCCTGGAGCGCCTGCCCGGCCGCCCCCTCGACAAGCGGGAACTGCGGGAGCTGGTCGACGACCTGGCAGAGCGGCCCGGTCTGTGGCGGCCCCACGTCGCGTTCCCCGAGGGGCGCCGCCACTACGCCTCCCTGCACAGGGACGAGCACGTCGACGTCTGGCTGCTGTGCTGGACGCCCGAGAACGACACCGGCTGGCACGACCACGACGTCTCCTCGGGCGCCGTCCGCGTCGTCGCCGGCGCCATCGAGGAGAACAACCCGCGCATGGGCGGCGAGCCCCTGCGGACCGTCATGCGCGAGGGCGCGTCCTTCTGCTTCGGCCCCGAGCACATCCACCGGCTCACGGGGGTGGAGGACGCCAGCGTCTCGATCCACGCCTACTCGCCGCCGCTGTGGCGGCTCGGCCAGTACTCCGTCGACGAGTCGGGCGTGATGCGCCGGACGCCGGTCAGCTACACCGAGGAGCTCCAGCCGTCGGACGAGGCGGCCTGACCGCCGGCAGAGCGGCCTGAGAGGCCCCGGCGGGCCCGCCCGGGGGTGGCGGGCCCGCCAGAGGCGGCGCGTCCGGTCGATGCCCGCTCACAACGGCCGGACGCCCTGTCCCTTCCAGCGCGGTCGGTCCCGAAAGTGTCACACCGCCGTCCGAAACAGCGGTCGCTGCGCCGCGTGGAACCGGGCAGGGGTCAGGTGTGCGCCGCGTCGACCGGGGCGCGATCGCGGGACTCACCGCCGTCGAGGTCAGCACCGCCCCGTCCGCCCCGATCGCCACCCATCACCGGCGTAGGCGCTTCCTCGGGCGGCCGCATGGGTTTCAACGACGCCATGAGCCGGGCCCGCATCCACGCCGCGCCGGGGCGTTCCACCAGGCGGTGCACGGCGTAGGCGGCCAGCAGCGAGGTCCCGATGACCACCGCCAGCGCCGTCCAGCGGTCGAGGCCCGGATACACCGCGTCCAGCAGGGGGAGCGCGAGCTGGGAGTGGACGAGGTAGAGGGGGTAGGTGAGCGCCCCGAGGACGGACATGCCCCGCCGGCGGAGCCGGCTCAGCCGGCCGGTGGCGACGAGGATCATCACCGCGAAGATGCCCGTGATGACGGCGCCGACCACGGTCTCGTCGGCGCCCCCGAACACGTGCTCCGCGCGCCAGGCCCCCCAGCGCAGGGCGATGAGGTAGGAGGCGGCCACGTACCCCCAGAGCAGCAGCGTCGGGCCGAACCGGTGGATCATGTACAGCGCCATGCCCGCGATGAAGTAGCAGCTCCAGGTCGGGACCAGCATCACCTGGAGGATCCTGTTGTCGGCCTCGTCGGCGAAGACGCCGCCGAGCATCCAGGCCGCCATGAAGACCAGGCACGAGCGGTAGGTGATCCCGATCCCCGCGAGGACGGCGGCGAGCACATAGAAGTGCAGCTCGACCCAGAGCGTCCAGTAGACGGCGTCCACGTTCCGCAGGCCGAGCCCGCCCTGCAGCATCGTCAGGTTGGGGACGATCAGGCCGGGGACGCCGTGCCCCATCCGGAACACCGCGTAGACGGCGGCGCCCAGCAGCACGCTCACCCAGTACGCGGGCATCAGCCGGACGAGCCGGGAGATCCCGAACTCCCCCGGGCCGCGTCCCCACGCGCTCATGAGGATCACGAACCCGCTGATGACGAAGAACAGGTCGACGCCGAGGTACCCGAACCGGGTGACCGGCGCGATCTCGGGGAAGACGTCCTGAGAGGGCGCGGGCCACGCCCCGGCGCCGCCGAAGCCCGTGAAGTGGTAGAGCACCACCGCCAGCGCGGCCGCGAAGCGCAGCAGGTCGAGTTCGCGCAGCCGTTCCCGTCGAGTCACCGCGGAACCCTCCCGCCGCCGGGTGGCCCGGTCCGATCCGCCGGATGAACGGGGGATGTAGGGAAGGACGCGATTCGTCGCCGCGGCCGGTGACGACACGGCCGCGGCGCGGTGACGGGATGGTCGCGGAGTGCGCGCGTGGGAGGCGCGAGGTCAGTAAGATGCGGAGGCGTCCCCCGATCTCGTTGGTGGTACTCCATGACATCTCGCCGCGCCCGACGCGGCGCGGCGACCCGGATGCTGTGCCTGTGCCTGGCGGCGGTCCTGTCGCTCGCCGGAAGTTCCCTGCTCACGGGGTGTTCCCTGCTCGCGGGCTCGGTGCACAAGCCGGCCGCGGCGGACGGACCGAAGGACGGGGCGCGCGGGGCGCCGCCCGTCGTGATGTTCCTCGGCGACAGTTACACGGTCGGCGACCGCGGCGTCGAGCCGGAGTCGACCTACGCCTCCGCGACCGCGCGGCTGCTCGGCTGGCAGGTCGTCGTCGGCGGACGGTCCGGGACGGGGTTCGTCCAGAAGGGCCGCGGCCCGCACGCGTTCCTCGGCCTGTTCGAGAGCCAGCTCGGCTGGCGCCCGGCGCCCGACATGCTGGTCGTGTCCGGCGGCCACAACGACTGGCGGATCCCCCCGCCGCAGGTCGCGGCGGCGGCGCACGTGCTGCTGGCGCGGGCGCGGCAGCGCTGGCCCGGTACCCGCCTGGTGCTGGTGGGCCCGCTCTGGGGGACGGGGACGCCGCTGCCCGGCGCGCTCGCCGTCCGCGACGCGCTGAAGAACCTCGCCCGGCAGCTCGGCGTCCCGTTCGTCGACCCGATCGGCGAGGGCTGGATCACGGGCGACCTGCTGACCGGCCAGGGCAACGCGCCGCGCCTCATCAAGCGGGACCGCACCCACCCGACGCCGGCGGGCCACCTGTACGTGGCGACCCGCCTGGCGGCGGACCTGAAGCGGATGGGCCTCGATCACCCCGCCCGCAAGGGCTGAACGTCAGCGGGACGCGGGGCGCGCGAGGCTGAGGGAGAAGTCGCCCGCCTCGTCCGTCCAGAACTCGGCGAGCTCCATCCCGGCGGCGCCGAGCTCCGCCTCCAGCCGCTCCCGCCGGAACTTGGCGGAGATCTCGGTGCGCGTCTCCTCCCCCTCGGCGAACGACACGTCGAGGTCGAGGCCGCCGACGCGCACGTCCTGGGCGCGCAGCGACCGCAGCCGCATCTCGATCTGCTCCTCGGCCGCGTTCCACACCGCGACGTGCTCGAACGCGCCGATGTCGAAGTCGGCGTCGAGCTCCCGGTTGATGACCGACAGGACGTTGCGGTTGAACTCGGCGGTGACGCCCGCCGCGTCGTCGTAGGCGCGCACGAGCCGCTCGGGGTCCTTGACGAGGTCGGCGCCGAGGAGGAGGAAGTCGCCCTCGTCCATGGTGGCGCGCAGGCCGCCGAGGAACCCGATGCGCTCGGCGGGCGGCATGTTGCCGATCGTCCCGCCGAGGAAGGCGATGAGGCGCCGCTCGCCGCCGGGCAGCAGGGGCAGGTGCTGCTCGTAGTCGGCGGCGACGGCCCGGACGGCCAGACCGGGGTGGTCGGCGGCGATCCCCGCCGCCGCCTGCTCCAGGAAGTCGCCGCTGACGTCCACCGGCACGTAGGTGCGCAGCGTGCCGGTCAGCGCGTCCAGCAGCACCCGGGTCTTCTCCCCCGAGCCCGCGCCGAGCTCCAGCAGCGTCCGGGCACCGGTCGCGGCGGCGATGCCGGGCGCCCGGGCGGCGAGGATCTCCCGCTCCCGCCGGGTCGGGTAGTACTCCTCCAGCCTCGTGATCTCCTCGAAGAGCGCGCTGCCGCGCTCGTCGTAGAACCACTTGGGCGGCAGGGTCTTGGGCGTGCCGGAGAGTCCTTCCCGGACGTCCTTGCGGAGCGTCTTGGCGAGGTCGTCTGCGGTCAGGAACCGGTCCACGTGGTTCTCCTTCGGAGGCTGGGCTGTCTTCGGGGTCTGGCGGTCTCGGGATCTGGCGGTCTCAGAGCGGGGAGATGCGGACGCCGGCGGCGGGCCCGGCGGTGACGAGCGAGCGGTCGGGGACGCGGCGCCACGCGGGGTCGCCGTCCAGCGGCTCGGACGCGATCCGCACCGCGTCGCCGCCCTCGCGCACGAACAGCGAGTCGCCCCAGGTCGTGGCGGCCAGGGACGTCCCGTCCGAGGCGAGCAGGTTGTAGCGGCCGGGGGCCAGCGCGGTGATCGCGGCGACGACGGCGGCGAGGCCCTCGCCGAGCGCCGCGCCCTCCCGCCAGTTCCGGACGGCGAGGGCGAACAGCGGCGCGGAGTCGACGGGAGCGCGGGCGTCGGGGACCTCGGCGACGTCCCCGGCCAGTTCCCGCAGCTTGGACTCAACGCCGCCGTAGCCCTCGACCTTCCCGTTGTGGCTGAACAGCCACGGACCGGCGCGGAAGGGCTGGGCGCACGACTCGTCCACGGGGAACCCGACGGTCGCCGACCGCAGCGCCGCGACCGCGCACGACGCCCGCACGGCTCCGGCGACCTCGCGGAACGACTGGTCGGTCCAGATGGGCTGGGCGCGGCGGAAGCGGACGGCCTCGCCGTCCTGGTACCAGCCGACGCCGTACCCGTCGGCGTTGAGGATGGCGCCCTGCGTCATGCGCGGCGCGTACGACTGGGTCTCCAGCGAGTGCTCCCCCTCGTAGATGAGGGAGTGCAGCGTCCGCTCGGGCCCCAGGTAGCCGAGATGGCGGCACATCTAGCGCGCCACCCCCGTCGCCGTCCCCGACGCCGGCTCCGCCGACCGGGCACAGCGGAACCCGGAGAAGATCTGGCGGCGGATGGGGTAGTCCCAGTTGCGGAACGAGCCGCGTATGGCGAGCGGGTGCGTCGCCCAGGACCCGCCTCTCAGCACCTTGTAGTCGGGCCCGAAGAAGACCTCCGAGTACTCCTTGTAGGGGAACGAGCGGAAGCCGGGGTAGCCGTGGAAGTCCGACGACGTCCATTCCCACACGTCCCCCAGGAGGCGCCTCACCCCGTACGCCGACGCACCGGCCGCGTAGGAGCCGGTCTCGGACGGGCGGAGCGCCCGCTGTCCGAGGTTGGCGCGACCCTCTTCGTAGACGTCGCCCCACGGGTAGCGGCGCGACCGTCCTGCGGCGGGGTCCCAGCGGGCGGCCTTCTCCCACTCGGCCTCGGTCGGCAGCCGCTTCCCGGCCCACCGCGCGTACGCGTCCGCCTCGTACCAGCACACGTGCTGGACGGGTTCGCCAGGCGGAACGGGTTCCGACCGCCCGAATCGGCGCCGCGACCACTGTCCCCCTTCACGCGCCCAGAAGGCCGGGGCGCGTTTGCCGCTGCTGTAGCGCCACTCCCATCCGGCCGGGTCCCACCAGCGGGGGTCGTCGTAGCCACCGGCCTCGATGAACGCGATGTAGGCTGCGTTGGTGACCGGTTCCACGTCGATGTAGTACGCGGGCAGGTCGACCAAATGCACGGGACGTTCGTTGTCGTGCGCCCACGGTTCGTCGGACGTTCCCATCTGGAACGGGCCCGCCTCGACGAGCACCTCTTCGGCGCCGGACGCCTCGCCAGGAACCTGAAGCGGTTCCGCCTTGGGGTCGAGCAGAGCGGGGGCACCACGGCGCAGCTGGTGGGTGGCCAGCATGGTCTCGTCGTGCATGTGCTCGTGCTGAACCACCATCCCGTACACGAATCCGCCCGACGTCAGCGGGTCCGGGGTGTCGAAGCGCACCGACGACAGCGAGTCGAGCACCTTGGAGCGGACCGTGCCGAGGTAGGACCGGGCCTCCTCGGGCTTCAGGAGCGGCAGCGCCGGCCGCTCCGCCCGGGGATGCTCGAACGCGTCGTACAGGTCGTCGATCTCTGGGCGCATCGCCTCCTGCCCGGCGGCCGCGCGCAGCAGCCACAGCTCCTCGTAGTTGCCGACGTGCGCGAGGTCCCACACGAGCGGCGACATCAGCGGCGACACCTGCGCGGTGAGGTCGTCCTCGTCGAGGACGTCGGTGGTGAGGCGCAGGCTGCGGTCGCGCACCGCGCCGAGCTCGTCGGCGATCAGTTCCTTCAGGGCCGCCTCCTCGGCGGACGGGCCGGGCGAGCTCATGTCGGATCCTCCATCGGACGTGTCGGGGGGACGCCGGCGGGCCGGTCGCCGGCGGGCCAGTCGTCGGCGGGAGTGCGGCCCCGCAGGACGTACCGGTGGGCGTACTCCTCGACCAGGGGGGCGAGGCCGGCCGCGCCGAGCCGCGCGAGCGCGTCCAGCGCCGCCGCGAAGCACGCCCGCGCGGCCGCGGCCAGGGCGGGGTCCGACAGGCCGTCGCAGGCCGCCCGCGCCCACCGGTTCGCCACCGGTTCGACCGCAGCCTCGGCGGCGCGGGAGGCGGCCGGGTCGTCCAGCAGGGCGGTGGCGACGGCGACGGGCACCGGCCAGTACGGGCCGGGCAGCGCGTCGATCATACGGAGCTCCAGCCAGCCGCGCGGCCGGACCGGCGGGAACAGCGTGGACAGGTGGTAGGCGAGGTCGTCCTCGCCGGGCTCCCCCTTGGCCAGCCACTCCAGGAAGGACATCCCGGGGGCGGGCACCCATCGGCCGTCCGGGGTGTGGACGAGCATGACCTGGGCGTCGAGCGCGTACCGCGTCCACGCCTCGGCGGGGTCGCCGTCCGCCCCGTCCCGCAGCACCGGCAGGGTGCGGCACGGGTCGAGCTCGGTCCAGATGCCCTGCCGGGACGACCGCATCCCGGTGCGGCGGCCGGCCCGCAGCGGCGAGTTGGCGAACGCGGCGACCAGCACCGGCCCGAGCGCGTGCACGAGCCGCCAGCGGCGGACCGCGTCCGCGTCGTCGGCGCCGATGTCCAGGTTCACCTGGACCGACGCGGTCGAACACATCATGGCCAGCCCCGCGTCGTGGAATCCGCCCGCGCAGAAGTAGTCGCGCATGCACGCGTACCGGGGGTGGTCGGCCTGGAACCGGGGCACGCGGACGGGGTCGACGCCGTGCCCGGCGAGCGCGAGCCCCTCCGGCGCGAGCGCGTCCCGCACGTGCGCGATGTCCCGGCCGAGCGCGGCGGACAGGTCGCCCAGCGTCCCGAACGGGGCGGAGCTGAGTTCGAGCTGGCCGCCCGGCTCGTAGGTCACCTTGCTCCCGCCGGCCGGCGGACCGGCCCCGTCCACGAGGGCCCGCACCCGCTCGGCGGGCACGTGGGCCGCCGGGTCGCCGGAGTCGACCACGAGCCACTCGGTCTCCGCGCCGACCGTCCCGGGCGGACCCGTCTTGAAGCAGACACCGCGTATGTGCTGGTAGACGTCGTCCACTGTGAGCCGGGTCACCATTGACTCCTCGGATGATTCGACAACGGGTTCGAACCTTCCCTGCTGAACCGGATCAGAAATCAGCGGTTTTTCAGGAAGTTTCTTAAATCTCCGTGAACGTCACCGTCCGCAGCACTCACTGCTACCTTCCGTGCTATTCGACGCGATGTCCGATCCCTGGCTTCTCATGGGTCAACCGGAGCCGCTAGAGTCCCCTGGCCAGCGATATGCACGTTTTGCCGGAAGTGAAACCGGACGGAGACGGGGGGCCACATGGGCGGAGACCTGGGCTCGCTCTACGACGCGCACGCCGACCGCCTGTACGCCTACTGCTGGTCGCTCGTGGGCGACCGGCTCGCGGCGGCGGCCGTCGGCGACACCTTCAGCGCGGCCGTCCACCAGCCGCCGCGCGGCGACAGCGTGCTCTGGCTCTACTCGCTCTCCCGGACGGCGTGCGCCGAGCGCGGCGCGTTCACCGGCGAGCCCGCCGTCGGCGCCGCCACGCGCGGCCCGCTGTTCGCCGACACCGACCCGCTGCTGCGCGCCGCCGGGAGCCTGCGCTCCGACCACCGCGAGGTACTGCTGCTGTGGGCGGGCGAGTGGCTCGAACCGCACGACATCGCCCGCGTCCTCGGCCTCGCGCCGGACACCGTCATGCAGCTGCTCAACGCGGCGCGGACGCGGCTGGAGCGCGCCGTCCTCGACACGCTGATGCGCGGCGCCACCGAGGCGCGGCTCGACCTCATCTCCGCGTTCGAGAAGGGACGGCTGCCGCAGCTGCTCGCCCGGCGGGCCCCGGCGCACGCGCCCGGCTGGCTGCGCGAGCAGGTCCTCGCGGCCTGCGAGGAGGAGGCCGCCCGGCCCCTGCCGAGCGTCCTGTCGCCGAGCCCGCTCGTCGTGATCGGCCCCGCGCGGGCGGACCGCCGCAGGCGCGGGGCCTCCGGCTTCGCCGCCAAGGGCCTCGGCGCGGTCGCGGGCGTCGCCGCGTCGGCCGCCGCCGTCATCGGGCTGCTGGTGTCCTGGCCCGCGGCCAAGGGCGGCAGCGCGGCCTCGCTCACGCCGACGGCGAGCAGCGGGCAGACGCACCCGGCGTCCACGTCGAGCCACGGCGTCCCGCAGGACCCGGTGCCCGGCCTGACCGGCTCCGAGCGCGCGGACGGCGGCGGGTCGCGGAACCCGGTGACCAGCGCGTACGGCTCGCCGCCGCAGCAGGCGGGCGGGTCCCCGGCCGGGGGCGCGGCGCCCGCGGCACCGGCCCCGCCCGCGACCTCGCCGTCGGAGGAGCCCGCGCGCGGGAAGCCCCCGGCGTCCAGCACCCCCGCGAAGCCGGAGAAGCCGTCCACGCCCCCGGACGACGCGACGCCGACCACTCCCCCGGACACGCCGTCCGACCCGGCGACCCCGCCGGACGACGGGCCCTCGGACCCGACGACGCCGCCGGACACCCCGTCCGACCCGCCCTCGGACCCGGGGACCCCGAGCCCGAGCCCCACGTCGAACCCGGCCCCGCAGCCGGGCGGGGAGGGCTGACCGGGGTCAGGCCTCCGCGGCTCCGGCCGCCGGAGGGGCGGCGGGCACCGCGCCGAGCGGCGCGGGCCCGCGCCGGCGTTCCAGCAGCAGGAGCAGCCACCCGGCGACCGCGCCGGTGAGCATGGCCACCAGGTGGCCGACGGCGGCGACCTCCAGCGCGAGCAGGCCGTCCAGCAGCACCGGGACGAGCGCGCACCACCAGGCCAGCGCGACCAGCCGGCGGACCCGCCCGTGCCCGTACAGGAAGGCCGCGACGAGCGCCGCGCACAGCACGTAGGACGGGCCGACGTCGGGGATCGTCCGGACGGAGTCCGAGAGCAGGCCCGCCTCCAGCCGCACCAGCGCGATGCCCTGGCTGACGAGCGTGCCGAGCACGTGCGAGGCCGCGATGAGGGCGACGGCCCGCAGGTTCCCGAACCGCCGGGTCACGGGGAACAGCCCGATGGCCGCCGCGACGAGCAGCACGCCCTGCGACCCCTCGGCGACGAACGCCGAGGCGACCATCGTCCCGACCGGGTTGACCGCGAGGTTGGCCAGGTTGGTGCTGGCCCAGGCGATCATCGCCTGCCGCGCGCCCGGAGGCAGGATCAGCACCTGGACCATCCACACGGCCGCGAACAGCCCGAGGAACGCCACCGGCACCGGATAGGACCTGAGGATCCGGCGAAGCCTCGCGAAACCCATCACACCGGCAGCCTAAACCGGGCCCTACGCGACGGCCGCGCCTTCGACCGGAGAGGTCCCCCGCCGCACCAGGAGCGCGGCGAGGACCGCGACGAGCGCGACGGCCCCCGCCACGGTCAGGGACGTCTGGAAGCCGTCCATGAACGCGAGGTGGCTCCCGGTCGTGATGGCGTCGGCCGCCTCCTTCGAGGTGCCGGGCGGGATGGGCGCCACTCCCTGCGAGACGAGCCCGCCCTGCCCTTCGAGCTGGTGAGCCGCCGCCCCGGGAAGGCCCGCGTCGGTGAGCCGCCCGAACAGCACGTCCCCGACCTTGGTCGACAGCAGCACCCCCAGCACCGACGTGCCGAGCACGCCGCCGACCTGGGAGGCGGTCTGCTGGAGGCCGCCCGCGACGCCCGCGAGGTGGGCGGGCGCGTTGCCGACGATGGCCTCGGTGCCGGCCACGATCACCATTCCGAACGCCAGCCCGACCAGCACGAACCACGGCCACAGCTGCACGTACGGGGCGTCCACCCCGATGCGCGACAGGCCGAACATCGCGGCCGCGGTGAACGCCATCCCGAGGACGAGCGGCACCCGCGGCCCGAACCGGCTGGTCAGCGCGCCCGCCACCGGGGAGGCGACGATGAACACGCCGGTCATCGGCAGCATCCGCACGCCCGCGTCCACCGGGCTCATGCCGTGCACCTGCTGCAGGTACAGGGTGATGAAGAAGATCGTCCCGAACATCCCGAAGAAGCCGAGCACGATGAGGCCGGTCGCCGCCGACAGCGACACCGACCGGAACAGCCCGAGCGGCAGCAGCGGGCGCTCCACCCGCAGCTCGTTCCAGACGAACGCGGCGAACAGCACGACGGACGCGGCGAACGACACGAGCGGGACGGTGCCGCCGAACCCGTGCTCGCCGGCCTTGATGAGCCCCCAGACCAGGGCGAACAGCGCGCCGCTGAGCAGGGCGACGCCCGCCACGTCGAACGAGCCGGCGGCCTCCTCGTCCCGGGACTCGCGGATCACCCACAGGCCGACGAGCAGCGCGACCAGCCCGAGCGGGGCGTTCAGGAAGAACACCGACTCCCAGTTGACGTTCTCCACCAGCAGCCCGGCGACGATCGGGCCGCCGGCGATGGAGATGCCGACCGTGGACCCCCAGATGCCGATCGCGGCGTTGAGCCGCTCGGCCGGGAACGTGTTGCGCAGGAGGGCCAGGCTCGCGGGCTGCAGGAGCGCCCCCGCGAACCCCTGCACGACCCGCCAGAAGATCACCATGCCGAGCCCGCCCGAGAGCCCGATCAGCACCGACGACACGGCGAAGCCGACGACGCCCGCGAGGAAGGTGCGCTTGCGGCCGAACCGGTCGGCGATCTTGCCGGCCGGGATCAGCGTGACGGCGAGCGCCAGCAGGTAGGCGTTGGTGACCCACTGCAGGCCGGACAGGCTCGCGCCGAGGTCCTTGGCGATCGCGGGGTTGGCGATGGACACGACGGTCGCGTCCAGCCCGACCATCATCACGCCCAGCGCGACCGCGATGAGCGTGAGCCAGGGATGCCCGTGCCCCGCCCTGGCGGGACGGCCGCGCGCCTGGTCGCGCGGCGGTAGGTGGACGGCGCCCGGTT
Source organism: Actinomadura coerulea (assembly GCF_014208105.1). NCBI lineage: Bacteria > Bacillati > Actinomycetota > Actinomycetes > Streptosporangiales > Thermomonosporaceae > Actinomadura > Actinomadura coerulea. The sequence goes on along the minus strand of NZ_JACHMQ010000001.1, from coordinate 8,148,880 downwards.
CGAGGGTCTCGGCGCCACGGGATTGAGTCATCATCGACCTCCGGCTTGGCAGGGGTACAAATTGTCATGGCATGACAGTTGTCGTCAACTGCCCTTGGTCTGTATGCGACATGTTTCACTTCACGACAGAGAGGGGTCGACGGACGATCGCCGGGCGATTACAATGCGCGCATGACCGCGACCGCCCCCGAGACCGGCACGTCCGGCCCCGGTTCCCCGCCCCCGGGCAGGCGCGAACGCAAGAAGCAGCGCACCCGAGAGGCGCTCGTCGACGCCGCGTTCACCCTCTTCGCCGAGAAGGGGTTCGACGCCACCACCGTCGAGGAGATCGCCGACGCCGTGGACGTCTCGTCCCGCACGTTCTTCCGCTACTTCGCCTCGAAAGAGGACGTCGCCCTCACCTTCCAGGAAGAGCAGACCCGCGCCGTGCTGGGCAGGCTCGCCGAACGCCCCCCGGACGAGCCGATCATGACCGCGCTGCGGCACACCGTGGTGGAGATCGCGCACGCCTGCGAAGCGGGCGAGCTCGGCTTCGACCCCGGCCGCTTCGAGTGCATGCTCGCGATGATGAGCGACAGCCCGACGCTGATGGCGGGCAGCCTGGAGCACGCGCAGAAGAAGCAGGCGCTGCTCACCGAGGTCATCGCCGAGCGGATGGGCCTCGACCCCGCCACGGAGCTGCGCCCGCACGTCGTCGCCGCGGCCACCACCTGCGCGTTCCAGGCCGCCGCCGACGCCACCCGCCGCCTCGGCGGGACGTTCGCCACGCTGTCGGAGACCGTCGACCAGGCCTTCGCCATCCTGGAGAACGGCTTCGACGAGCCCGCCCCGCCGCCCGACTGACCTGCGGAGACGCGTCCACGCGTGGTGTGCGCCGCGGCGCGGCGGGTACTTGTCGTGCGGTACCGGGGGACGCCCCGTCCCCGCACGGACGAGGAGGGCGACATGGCTCCGAAGCACCCGTCCCGCCCCGGGCGCGGCGCCCGTGACCTGGAGATCAACCCGATCTTCACCCGGGAGCCGCTGTCGGTCCCGCGGTACCGGCTGCCCGCCGGGGAGATGGAGCCGTCCACCGCCTACCAGGTCGTCCACGACGAGCTGATGCTGGACGGCAACGCGCGGCTGAACCTGGCGACGTTCGTGTCGACGTGGGCCGAGCCGGAGGCGCGGCTGCTGATGGCCGAGTGCGCCGAGAAGAACATGATCGACAAGGACGAGTACCCGCGCACCGCCGAGCTGGAGATGCGCTGCGTGCGCATGCTCGCCCGGCTGTGGAACGCGGAGGACCCGCACCACGCGGTGGGCTGCTCCACCACCGGGTCGAGCGAGGCCGCGATGCTCGGCGGCCTCGCGCTCAAGCGCCGCTGGCGGGAGCGGCGGCGGGCCGCGGGCGGGACGGCGGACCGCCCGAACCTCGTCATGGGCGTCAACGTGCAGATCTGCTGGGAGAAGTTCGCGAACTACTTCGAGGTCGAGCCCCGCTACGTGCCGATGGAGGGCGGCCGCTACCACCTCGGCGCGCGGGAGGCCGTGGAGCTGTGCGACGAGAACACCATCGGCGTCGTCGCCGTCCTCGGCTCCACCTTCGACGGGAGCTACGAGCCGGTGGCCGCCATCGCGGCCGCGCTCGACGACCTCCAGGCCCGCACCGGGCTCGACGTCCCGATCCACGTCGACGGCGCGTCAGGCGCGATGATCGCCCCGTTCCTCGACCCCGGCCTGCTCTGGGACTTCCGGCTGCCCCGGGTCGCCTCCATCAACACCTCCGGCCACAAGTACGGGCTCGTCATGCCGGGCGTGGGCTGGGCGCTGTGGCGGGACGAGGACGCGCTCCCGGACGACCTCGTCTTCCACGTCAACTACCTCGGCGGCGACATGCCCACGTTCGCGCTGAACTTCTCCCGCCCCGGGGCGCAGGTCGTCGCCCAGTACTACAACTTCCTGCGGCTCGGCTTCGACGGGTACCGGCGCGTCCAGCAGGGGTGCCGGGACGTCGCGACCCGGCTCGCCGCCGAGATCGGGGGGCTCGGCCCGTACGAGACGCTCACCGACGGCGGCGAACTCCCGGTGTTCGCGTTCCGCACCCGGGAGGACACCGGCTTCACCGTCTACGACGCGTCCGCCGCGCTGCGCGAGCACGGGTGGCTCGTGCCCGCCTACAGCTTCCCTGAGAACCGCACCGACCTCGACGTCCTGCGCGTCGTGGTGCGCAACGGGTTCGGGCACGACCTCGCCGACCTGTTCATGGAAGACCTGCGGCGCACCACGTCCCGGCTGCACTCCCACGTGCACGCCCACCGCGACCCGCGGGACGCGAGCGGCTTCGCCCACGGCGCCGAACCGAAGAAGGCGCGGGCCAGGCGGGTCTGACGGCCGGGCGGCCCGACGCGGTCAGGCGGCGGACCGCCGCCTGACCCAGCTGACCCCCCGCGGCATCAGCGCGGCGCCCGGGGCAGCCCGAGGCCGATCATGGCGATCAGCTCGCGCTGGATCTCGTTGACGCCGCCGCCGAAGGTCAGCACGAGCGCGCCCTTGGCGAGCCGGTCCTGGGACTCCATGAAGTCCGCCGTCTCCGGGTCTCCCGGGTCGCCGTACCGGGCCAGGACGTCCCCGACGATCCGGCCGACCTCCTGCATCCGCTCCGAGGCGTAGATCTTGGTGGCGGACGCGTCGGCCGCGCCGAGCCAGCCGAGGTCCTGGTTCGCCGCGACCTGCCAGTTCAGGAGCTCGTTGGCGCGCAGGTAGGCGTAGACCTGCGCGACCGCGCGGCGCACGGCGGGCTCCTCGATGAGCGGGCGGCCGCCCGGACCCGTGGTCCGGCGGGCCCAGCGCGCGAACCGGACGTGGGTGTGCCCGATGTTCCCCGCCGGTCCGAGCGTGACCCGCTCGTGGTTGAGCTGGTTGACGATGAGGTCCCAGCCCTTGTTCTCCTCGCCGATCAGCATGTCGGCCGGGACGCGGACGTCCTGGAAGTACGTCGAGTTCGTGTGGTGCGCGCCGTCCATCGTGATGATCGGTGTCCAGGAGAAGCCCGGGTCCGCGCAGTCCACGATGAGCATCGAGATGCCCTTGTGCTTCTTGGCCTCCGGGTCGGTGCGGGCCGCGAGCCACACGTAGTCGGCGTGGTGCGCGCCGGAGGTGAAGATCTTCTGGCCGTTGACGACGTAGTGGTCGCCGTCCCGGACGGCGGTGGTGCGCAGCGCCGCGAGGTCGGTGCCGGCGCCCGGCTCGCTGTAGCCGATCGCGAAGTGGCACTCGCCGGCGAGGATGCGCGGGATGAACCGCTCCTTGTGCGCGTCCGACCCGTACTGCAGGATCGTCGGCGCCACGGAGTTCAGCGTGATCAGCGGGTAGGTGACCTCGGCGCGGGCGATCTCCGTGGCGAAGATCGTCTGCTCGACCGGGCCGTAGCCGCGGCCCCCGTACTCCTTCGGGAGCGCGACGCCGAGCATCCCGTCGCGGCCGAGGCGCCGGCAGTGCTCCAGGTAGGGCGGGCCGAACGGGTCGGCGCGGATGGCCGCGCGCTGCTCCGCGGTCAGGCAGTTCTCGAAGTACTCGCGCAGCTCGGCGCGCAGCCGCTTCTGCTCGTCGGTCAGGTCGATGAACATTCAGGCCTCCTGGGCGATGAGGGCGCCGAGCGCGTCGAGCCGGTCCTCGCCGCCCCCGAGCAGATGCCCGCAGTGCTTGCCCCAGGCGAAGTACCGGTGCAGCGGGTAGGTGATGTCCAGGCCGATCCCGCCGTGCAGGTGCTGGCAGGTATAGAGCGCCTTCACCACGGGGTCGCACGCGTTGTAGGCGGCGACGGTGAGGACCTCCTCGGCGTCGTCCGCGCCCTGCGCGAGGCGCCACACGCCCGCCCACACGGCCACGTCCAGCGCGCGCTTGGCGATGTAGACGTCGCCGATCTGCATCGTCACCGCCTGGAACTGCGCGAGCGCCCGTCCGAACTGCTCGCGCGTCTTCGTGTACTCCTTCGTCAGCTCCAGCGCGCCCTCGATGACGCCGGACGCGACGGCGACCGCGCCCGCGACGGCCGAGCGGCGCAGGGTGTCCCAGGCGGCGCCGTCCGCCGTCCCGCCGAGCAGCGCGTCCGCGCCGACCCGGACACCGTCCAGGGCCACCCGCGACAGCGGCTCGGACGTCGCCGACGGCTGCTCGGTGATCGTCACGGCGGCGGGCTCCACGAGGAACACCCCGACGCCGCCGCCCTCGACGCGGGCCGGGACCAGGATCAGGGACGCCTCCCGCGCGTACGGGACGAACGTCTTCACACCGTCCAGCACGTGGCCGCCGCCGTCCGCGCGGGCCGTCGCGGCGACCTCGCCTGCCGGGCCGACCTCGCGGTACGCGCCCGTCAGGACCGTCGCGCCCTCGGTGAGCGGGGCGAGCAGGGCGCGCTGCTCCGCCGTCCCGTGCGCCCCGATCGGGACGGCCGCGAGCGCGAGCGACGCGTACGCCGGGACGGGCGCGGTGCGCACCCCGACCTCCCGCAGGATCACCGCCAGCTCGACCGGACCGAGCCCGGCGCCGCCCGCGTCCTCGGGCAGGACGACGCCGAGCAGCCCCGCCTGCGCGAGCGCCTTCCACGTCACGTCGTCATAGGGCGCCCCGCTCTTCTCGAACGCCTCCAGCCGCTCCTGCGCGGCCTCCCGCGCGAGCACGTCCGCCGCGAGCCCCTTGATCTCTTGCTGGGTCTCGTCGAGGTTGAAGTCCACTCATCCGCTCCCTTCCAGCAGGTGCAGCCGGCCGCGGCGCTCGAACTCGTCCCGCAGCGCGGCCGCGTCCGCCGCGGTCATCGGGCGGTAGTCGAGGCCGCGGCCGGGCCGCCACCACACCGGGTCGTCGGCCTGCCAGGCCTCCCGGGCCAGCCGGCGCTTGAGGATCTTGTTGGAGGCGGTCGCGGGCAGCTCCCGCGCCACCCGGACGTACCGCGGGATCCACTTCGGCCCGAGGTCGGCTCGCCCGCGCAGGTAGCCGGCGAACGCGCCCGGGTCGAAGGCGTCGGCGGCGACGGCGAGCATCACCTGGTCGCCGGACGCCGCGTCCGGCACCCCGTACACGGCGAGCCGCCGGACGCCGGGAAACTCCGCCAGAACCCGTTCCACCTGGACGGCGCCGAAGTTCTCGCCGTCCACGCGGAGCCGGTCGCCGCTGCGCCCGGCGAAGAAGACGTAGCCGTCCGCGTCGGCGTAGGCGAGGTCGCCGCTCCAGAACATGCCGTCGCGGAGGCGGTCCGGGGCGTCCTCCTTGTAGTACCCGTCGAACAGCGAGCATCTCGCCCGGCACGACCACCTTCCGGTGGGTGACGCGGACGGCCCGCGGCCGGCCCGACGTCCCGGAGGTGAAGATCAGCATCAGCAGCGTGCCGGGCCCGACCGCCGAGGCGCCCGGAGGCGCGGAGCCCGCGTGGGGCGCGATCAGGTCGTGGAACGCGTTCACGTCCACGACCGGGAGCCCGAGCGCGGCGGCCTTCCCGGCGTACCGCGGCCGGGTCAGCACGAGATCGCAGTCGGCGCGCTCGGCGTCGCCCGCCAGCTCGGCGGCGCTCCGCGTCGGGTTCAGCGCCACGACCACCGCCCCCGACAGCGCCGCGCCTCCGAGGAGGAACACCACCTCGGGATCGTTGTCGAGGAGGACGCCGACGTGGACCGGCCGGTCGGGACGGGCCTCACCGGCCAGCCACGCGGCGCGCGCCGCGCATTCGGCGACGACCTCCCGCCACGTCCAGGCCCGGCCGTCGTCGGCGGACCGCAGCCCGGGGCGGTCGTCGTCCGCCCGCGCCTCCAGCAGCGCCGCGACGCTCACCGGCCCACCTCCCCGCTCCGTCCCACGGCGAAAAAGTAGAACAGATTCTACTAAGTGTCCAGGGGGTCGATCTCTCTCGCCCGCAAGCCGGTTCGCCTGGGTGTCATGGGGAACCGGAGGGGCACGGGCGGCCGGGGACGAGATCGCGATGAGCTGATCAGATAACAGGTTCTCGCGAGAGCGGTACCCTGGGAGGGACGCGTCGGGCGACCGGGCCCGCACAGAAGGGAAGGCGACCGTGACCGCAGAGCCGACAGTGACCGGGGACGAGACCCGGGGTCAGCCGGGCGGCCAGGGCGTGCGCTCCCGCAGCCAGCACCAGCGGCGCAAGCGTATCGTCCAGGCGGCCGCGGCGCTCGCATCGCGCGGCGGCATCGAGGCGATGCAGATGCGCACCGTGTCCGAGCGCGCGGGCGTCGCCCTCGGCACCCTCTACCGCTACTTCCCGTCCAAGATGGACCTGGTCGTCGCCGTCGTCAGCGAGGAGCTCGACCTCCTCGAAGGCAGCATCGAGCGCCGCCCGCCCAGCGCCGGCGGCGCCCCGGACCGCGCCGTCGAGGTGCTGATGCGCGCCACCCGCGGCCTGATGCGCGAGCCGGAGCTGGCCGAGGCGCTGATCCGCTCCCTTCTGCTGTCCGACGTCAAGACCGACTTCGGCGACCGCATGAGCGAACTGCTCCTGCGCGCCGCGTCCGGCCCGCCGGAGGCCATCCCCGCCGAGGACCCCCGCCGCCTCGTCGCGCGCGCCCTGTCCGGCATCTGGACCATGGAGATGATCGAGATGCTGCGCGGCAACGCCACCGCCGAGGAGATCCAGGCCCGCCTGGAGATCACCGCCTCGCGCCTCCTCATCGACTGAGCGGCAGCGGAGACGAACGGAGAGTCACCGCTTTCCCACGTGCCGCCCATGCCTTCCCCATTAGCCTGGGATCCGACAGGAGCCAGGACGTTGAAGGGGTGCCAGTGACCGGACAGGAACCGATCCTCAGCGACGGGGTCATCATCGAGTTCATCGATGGCAAGGACGTCCCCGTCCAGCACAAGGACTTCGGTGAGCGGGCCGTCGTCATGCGCGACGCCAAGAACCCCGAGGGCCCGATCCTCTACTTCACCGAGGCCGAGTGGGACGCCTTCATCGCAGGCGTCAAGGACGGCGAGTTCGACGACCTCCTGGAGGACCCCACCGAGGCCTTGTGACCGAGAAAACGCCCCCGGCACCCACCGGGGGCGTTCTCACCCGAAGACCGCGAACGACTCAGCCGAAGAGGTGGTCGGCGCTCTCGGCCGTTGCGGCGCGGACCAGCCACTGGTCCAACTGCTCCGGGTCGGCGCAGCCCAGGATCTGCTCCCGCACCTCCTCCGACACCGAAAGCCCCCGCGCGTCGAGCACCTTCAGCACCGACTCCGCCTCACCTTCGGCCTTGCCCTCGGCCTTGCCCTCGGCGTGCAGGCGCCGGAACGGGCTGCTCTTGTACTTGTATCCGGCGACTCCGGTGTTCACGTACCCCTCCAAGATCTCCTGGGCGGCTTTCGAGAGCACGTCCACCACCAGGTCAGTGTACTGCTTGCCGATTTCCTCGTCCTCGTTCGAGATGGTGGCGAGGGCGGCGTGCGTGATTTTCAGGGACTCCTTGTCTTTCGGGATGATGTTGGCCAGTGCGGCCAGAACGGTCATCTCAGGCATCTGCGCGGCCTGGTCGGGAGTGGTGACCAGAGGCCCCATGCCGGGGCCCAGCACGTAGGGAGCGAGATTGAAGCCCGGGTGGCCGATCTGGATCGTCTCGCGCGCCCACTCCGCCACCGAGCGACTGGGACAGATGACCAGGAGGTAGCACGGACACATGAGCTTGGCGTGCAGCGAGGTCAAGTAAAGCGGCCAACTGCCGTGCTTTCTGGGGTCCTTGGCGAGCTGGGTTTCGGCGATGACGCCGATTGTGGGTTCGGTCGATCCGGCTTCGCAGATCTCCACTACGTTGTCGGCGACGTAGGCGGCGGGGGCCAGCTGGGTACAGGTCTCACTTGTCGACCTGATGGTGGCCGCGTCCGACACAGCGATCCCGAATGCGGTATGGAGTAATTGGGCTACGACTTCCGGATTGTCCCGGATTATCTGGATGGGCCCTTCGTGTTTGGCGCTTACCATGCACGGCAAGTTACTTGACCAACACTGTTAGATGCCGTGACTATTCAATTACTGAGCGTGTGATGCGCATCACAGTCCATTATTGGCGAGTATGCGTGTTCCAGTGGGTTGTTAGGGCTTGTTCGACTTCGGGCTTTAGTGGGCCCCAGAGGCGTAGGCGGGCCAGGCCGCCGTCGGGGTAGATGTCCAGGCGGACCTTCGCTACCTCTGGGGTCTTCAGGCGGTAGCGGTGGCGGGTGTCGGGTTGCAGGCGGGTGCGCTGCAAGATGACGGTGTGGTCGCCTTGGGGGGTGGTGGCCGTTAGTCGGGCTTCGGCGGGGGCGTTAAATTTGAGGTTCGTGGTGTCGAGCTCGGCCAGTTCGATGGTGCCGGGGGCGGCCAGGGCTATTTCTGCCCAGTCGTTGCCGGTGTCGCGGCGGCGGGCTGTTTCCCAGCCTTCGGCCTGGGTGCGGGCCAGACCGGGGAACAGCATGTTGTCGGGGGACGAGTAGAAGCGGTCGGAGCAGTCGAGGACGCGGGCGCCGTTCTCCAGTGCGGCCAGGTCCACCGTCAGGCCCGTCAGGTACGCGGGGTTCGGGACGGCCCTGCCGTGGACGCGGAGCCGCGCGATGCCGCCGTCCGGAAACATGTTGAGGCGGACGTGGGTGAAGACGCGTTCTGATTCGGTGGTCGGACGAGTGTGCGCGGTGTCGCCCTTTAGGGACGTTTTCGGGACGATCTCCGTCCAGTCGGCGGCTTCCAGTTCGGCGGGGGCCGGGTAGCCCTCGGCGAAGCAGGCCTCCACCGAGGCGTGTGGGGGGTAGTTGCCCTTGAACCAGGCCGTGTCGATGACGATGCCGTGGATCTGGCCCGGGAGGCCCAGGCGGATCAGGGCCCAGTCGTGGCCGGGGGTGCGGCGGCGGGCGGTCTCCCAGCCGTCGTAGAGCTGGCCCTTCGGGCCGAAGGTCTCCGGCCGGAACGCGGGCTCCCAGGGGTTGAGCAGGTTCTCCTTCTCGGCGAAGGACTCGTCGCTGGCGGCGACGACCGAGCCGCCGAGCGTGCGGACGGCCAGGTCCGGCAGGGAGGTGAAGCCGGTCATCGTGCCTCCGCGCGGGTGAGCAGGCGTCCGGTCGGTGCGTCGCCGACGCGTGTGCCGCGCAGCCAGGTGGCGTGGACGACTCCCGTCAGCGTTCGGCCCTCGTAGGGGGTGACGGGGTGGCGGTGGTGGAGGGACGCGGGGTCGACGGTGAACGTCTCGTCGGGGGCGAAGGCGACCAGGTCGGCGTCGTTTCCGGGGGCGATGGCGCCCTTGCCGGGGACGGCGGCGAGGGCGGCGGGGGCCTCGGACATCCAGCGGACCACCGCGGCCAGGTCGTGGCCGCGGGCGCGGGCCGCCGTCCAGACGGCGGGCAGCCCGAGTTGCAGCGACGAGACGCCGCCCCACGCGGTGGCGAAGTCGCCGCGTTTCAGGTCGGGCGCGCAGGGCGAGTGGTCGGTGACGACGCAGGAGATCACGCCGGTGGCGAGGCCCTCCCAGAGCCGGTCGCGGTTGGCGGCGTCGCGGATGGGCGGGCAGCACTTGAACGAGGTGGTCCCCGCGTCGCCGTCGCAGAGGGTCAGGTAGTGCGGGCAGGTCTCGGCGGTCACCGGCAGGCCGTCCGCTCGGGCTTTGGCGAGGACGTCCAGGCAGTCGGCCGCCGAGAGGTGCAGGATGTGGGCGCGCACCCCCGTCTCCTCTGCCAGCCGGACGACCCGCTCGACGGCCCGGCGTTCGGCGGAGGGCGGGCGTGAGTCGAGGAAGGCCTGGTAGTCGCCGCCGGACGGCGGGGACAGGGAGGCCGGGTCCTCGGCGTGCACGATGACCAGGCCGCCGAAGGAGGCGATCTCGCGGAACGCCGCTTTCATCTCGGCGGGTGCCAGCGGCGGGAACTCCGGGACGCCCGAGTCGGAGGTGAAGCACTTGAAGCCGAAGACGCCGAGGTCGTGCAGGGGGCGGAGCGAGGGCGTGTTGCCGGGGATGGCGCCGCCCCAGAAGCCGACGTCCACGGCGCAGGCGCCTTCGGCGGCGGCGCGTTTGGCCTCCAGTGCGGCCGGGTCGACCGTCGGGGGCAGCGAGTTGAGCGGCATGTCGATGAGCGTGGTGACGCCGCCCGCCGCCGCGGCCCGGGTGGCGGTGGCGAAGCCCTCCCATTCGGTGCGCCCCGGCTCGTTGATGTGGACGTGGGTGTCGACGAGCCCGGGGAGCAGCGCGACGTCGCCCAGGTCCACCGAGGCGGCGGTGTCGTAGGGCGAGATCGCGGTGATGCGGCCGGCGCGGACCGAGACGGCCGCCGGTCGCTCTCCTTCGGGCAGGACGGTCCGGCGGGAACGGATGACGAGGCCGTCCCGCGTCATGGGCCGGCCACGATGTGCTCCGGGCGGACGGGGACGCGCGTCAGCGCCCTGCCCGTCGCGTCCCTGATCGCGGCGACGACGGCGGGCGTGGACGACAGCGTGGGCGGCTCACCGGCGCCGCGCAGCCCGTAGGGGGCCTCCGGGTCGGCGTTCTCCAGGATGTCCAGGCGCATCGGCGGCATGTCGAGGATGGTGGGGATCAGGTAGTCGGTGAAGGACGGGTTGCGGACCGTGCCGCCGGACACGACGATCTCCTCCATCAGCGCCAGCCCGAGGCCCTGCGCGGTGCCGCCGTGGATCTGCCCCTCCAGCGCCGTCCGGTTGAGGATCCTGCCCACGTCCTGGACGGCGGCCAGCTCGACGACCTTGACGAGGCCGAGTTCCACGTCCACGTCGACGACGGCGCGGTGCACGCAGAGCGCGAGCTGGGTGTGGCTGCGGCCCTGCCCGGTGACCGGGTCGAGCGGTGTCGTGGGGCGGTGGTGGTACTCGCGGGTCTCCTCGATGGCGGTCTCGCCGAGGACGTCCTCGATCGTGCCGAGCGTGCCCCCGGCCCGCGAGATGATCTTCCCGCCGGCGACGGTGAGGTCGGTGCGGCCGTAGCGGCGGGCGGCGAGCGCGAGGAGTTCGGCGCGGACCGCCTCGCAGGCCGCCTTGACCGCCCCGCCCGTCATGTACGACTGGCGGGACGCGCTGGAGGACCCGGCGTCGCCGACCCGGTTGTCGGCCGGGGCGATCGTGACCTTCTGGACGCCGAGCTCGGTCCGCGCGATCTGCGCCTTGATCGTGACGAGGCCCTGCCCGACCTCGGCGGCGGCGGTGTGCACGAGCGCGGTGGCCTCCCCGCCGATGACCTCCAGCCGGACGCGGGCCGTGGACAGGTCGTCGAAGCCCTCGGAGAAGCAGATGTTCTTGATCCCGACGCCGTAGCCGACGCCCCGCACGACGCCCTCGCCGTGGGTCGTCTGGGAGACGCCGCCCGGCAGGTCGCGCAGGTCGAGGCGGTCGGAGCCGGGAGGCATCGGCATGGCCTCCAGGCGGGTCAGCATGTCCGCGAGCGGCGCGGGCGACTCGATGACCTGCCCGGTAGCGAGCCTGGACCCCTGGGTGACGGCGTTGCGGCGGCGGATCTCTACCGGGTCGAGGCCGCAGGCGGCGCCGAGCTTGTCCATCATCGACTCGTAGGCGAAGCACGCCTGGACGGCGCCGAACCCGCGCATCGCTCCGCACGGCGGGTTGTTGGTGTAGACGCCGTACCCGTCGATCCTGATGTTGGGGATCTCGTAGGGGCCGACGCCCAGGGAGGCGGCGTTCCCGACGACGTTCATCGTGGACGAGGTGTACGCCCCGCCGTCCAGGACGATCTCGACGTCGGCGTAGAGGAGCCGCCCGTCGCGCGTGGCGCCGTACTCGTAGCGCATCTGCGCGGGATGCCGGTGGACGTGCCCGAAGAACGACTCGTACCGGTTGTACGACATCTTCACGGGCCGGCCGGTGTGCAGCGCCAGCATCGCGGCGTGGATCTGCATCGACAGGTCCTCGCGGCCGCCGAACGCGCCGCCGACCCCGGCGAGCGTCATGTGGATCTGGTCCTCGCGGAGCGCGAGGCACGGCGCGATCTGCTTGAGGTCGTTGTGGATCCACTGCGTGGAGACGTGCAGGTCGACGCCGCCGTCCTCGGCCGGGATCGCCAGGCCCGCCTCGGGCCCGAGGAACGCCTGGTCCTGGATGCCGACCTCGTACTCGCCGGACACCACGACCGCCGCCGCGGCCCTGGCGGCGTCCACGTCCCCGACCCGGACCGGCTGGTGGCGGGTGATGCCGCCGCGGTCCTGGACCTTCAGGCCCTCCGGGTCGGCGATCACCGCGCGCGGGTCGGTGACCGGCTCCAGCACCTCGTAGCCGACGGCGACCAGGTCCATCGCGCGCCGCGCCGTCTCGGGGTGGTCGGCGGCGACGAGCGCGACCGGCTCGCCCTGGTGACGGACCTGGTCGACGGCGAGGACGGGCTGGTCGTCGGTGTGGTCGATGCCGAACACCTTGCGGCCGGGCACGTCCTCGTGGGTGAGGACGGCGCGGACGCCGGGCAGCGCGAGGGCGGGGCCCACGTCGAGCGACCGGATCCGCGCCCGGGGGTGCGGGCTGCGGAGCGTCGCGCCCCACAGCATGCCCTCCAGCCACAGGTCGGAGGCGTAGGCGAACTCGCCGGTGACCTTGAGGGTGCCGTCGGGGCGCAGCGGGCTCTCGCCGACCCCGCCGGTCCCCTGGACGGCGGGGCGGGCCGGGCTCCTGGTCGAAGTCGTCATTCAGAGCACCTCCTCCGCGAGGCGCACCAGGCGGCGCTGGGCGTCCGCGCCGCGCCGCGCGGCCTCGTCCTGCGGGACGGTGACGAGCGTGTCGCCGTCCACGACCGTGCGCCCGCCGACGAGCAGGCGCTCCAGCGGCGGCGTCGGGCCGAACGCCAGCGCGACGACCGGGTCGTCGATCGCCGCGCGGAAGCCGTCGACGCGCCAGAGCGCGATGTCGGCGAGCGCGCCCGGTGCGAGGAAGCCGAGCTCGTCCTCGCGGCCGAGGCAGCGGGCGCCGCCGAGCGTCGCCATCTCCAGGGCCTGCCGGGCGTTCAGCGCGGTCGGCCCGTACCGGGCGCGCTGCATGTAGATCGCCTGCCGCAGCTCCCCGGCCAGCGGGACGAGTTCGGCCGACGCCGCCCCGTCCACGCCGAGGCCGACCGCCGCGCCCGCCTCCAGCAGGTGCGACACGCGGGCGATCCCGGCGCCGAGCCGGGCGTTGGAGCTCGGGCAGTGCGCGGTGCCGGTGCGGGTCTCGGCGAGCCGCTTGACGTCGGTGTCGTGAAGGTGGACGCAGTGCGCGAGCCACACGTCGGGACCCAGCCAGCCGATCGAGTCCATGTACTCGGCCGGCGTCATGCCGAACTGCTCCCGCGTGTGCTCCTCCTCGTCGAGCGTCTCGGCGAGGTGGGTGTGCAGGCGCACGCCCTTGCCGCGCGCCAGGCGGGCCGACTCGACCAGCAGGTCCCGCGTGACGGAGAACGGCGAGCAGGGCGCGACGGCGACGCGCAGCAGGGAGCCGGGCGAGGGGTCGTGGTAGCGGTCGATCGCGGCCTCGGTCTCGGCGAGGACCGTGTCGATGTCCTCGACGACCTCGTCCGGGGGCAGCCCGCCCTGCGACGCGCCGCGGTCCATCGACCCCCGGCACGGATGGAACCGGACGCCGATCTCCCGGGCGGCCTCGATCTCGGCCGCGAACAGGTCGCCGCGCCCCTTGGGGAACAGGTAGTGGTGGTCGGTGGACGTCGTGCAGCCCGACTTGGCGAGCCATCCGAGCCCGGCGGTGGCGGCGCCGGCGACGACCTCGGCGTCCATCTTCGACCACGGCTTGTAGAGGGTCGTCAGCCACTCGAACAGGGTGCCGTCGACGGCCATGCCCTGGCTGGCCCACTGGTAGAGGTGGTGGTGGGAGTTGACCAGGCCTGGGGTGGCGAGGCATCCGGTGCCGTCGATCCGCTCGGCCTCGCCCTCGCCCGCCTCCGGGGCGGGGCCGGGTCCGACGGAGGTGATCCGGTCGCCCTCGACCACGATGTGGCCGCCCGGGTACTCGTCCCCGGACACGGTGGCGACGTGGGCGTTCTCGATGACGACGCGCCTCATCCGGCGGCCGCCTGCCGCTCGGCCGCGAGGCGCACCGCGTCGAGGATCTTCTCGTAGCCGGTGCAGCGGCACAGGTTCCCGGCCAGCGCCTCGCGGATCTCCGCGTCGGACGGCGCCGGGTTCCGCTCGATCAGGTCGTGCGTCTGGACGATCAGGCCGGGCGTGCAGAACCCGCACTGGACGGCGCCCGCCTCGACGAAGGCCTCCTGGACGGGGTCGAGCCGCTCCTCGCCCGGCGGCCCCTGCGCCAGGCCCTCCACCGTGACGACCTCGCGGCCCTCGGCCTGGCCCGCCGCGACCAGGCAGGCGCACACCGGCACGCCGTCCAGGTAGACGGTGCAGGAGCCGCATTCGCCCTGCTCGCAGGCGTTCTTGGAGCCGGGCAGGCCCATCCGCTCGCGGAGCATGTAGAGCAGGCTCTCGCCCTCCCACACCTCGTCCACCGCTTCCTCGGACCCGTTGACGGTCAGGTTCACGCGCATCACGAGGCCGCCTTTCCCACGGTCGCCCTGCGGTAGTCGTCCCAGGCCCAGGTGAGCGTGCGGCGCGCCAGCACCGCCAGCGCGTGCCTGCGGTACCCGCCCGTCCCGCGGACGTCGTCGATCGGCGACGCCGCGTCCCGCACGAGCTCGCCGAAGCGCCGCGCGGCGGCGTCGGCGAGCGGGCGGCGCCCGTCCCAGTCCAGCTCGCCGGTGGCGAACGCCTCGGCCTCGGACGCGCGGCGCGGGGTCGGGGCGGCCGAGCCGAGGCCGGTGCCGACGCGGCGCTCGCCCGGGTGCAGCGCGACCGCGAACGAGCAGACGGCGATCACCATCGCGTTCCGGGTGCCGATCTTGGAGAAGTACTGCGGGCCGGACGCGGGCGGCGCCCAGAACGCGCGGATCAGCTCGTCCGGCGCGAGCGCGTTGCGCTTCACACCGGTGAAGAACTCCGCGACCGGGATCATCCGGACGCCGCGCTCGGCCGACTCGGCCTCGACCACCGCGTCCCCGGCCAGCAGCGGCGGGTGGCCGTCTCCGGCGGGCGAGGCGGCGCCGAGGTTGCCGCCGACGGTGCCGCGGTTGCGGATCTGCGGCGACCCGACCGTGCGGGACGCCTGGGCGAGGCCGGGCAGCCGCCCGCCCAGCTCGCTGATCAGCCGCGCGTAGGGGACGCCGGCGCCGACGCGGAGCCGTCCGTCCACCGTGTCCCATTCGGCGAGGGCGCGGATCCGGGTGAGGTCGAGCAGCGCCTCGGGCCGCCGCGCGTCGAAATTGATCTCGACCATGACGTCGGTGCCGCCCTGGACGGGCAGGGCGCCCGGCCGCGCGGCCCTGGCGGCGAGCGCGTCCTCCCAGGTCAGCGGTCGTAGAAAGTCCATGTCTCAGTATTCCTCCATGGCGGCGTCAGTCGAAGGCCGCCGGGGCGGCGGGCGCGTCGTCGGTGAGCACCGTCCCCTCGATGAGCCCGTAGGGACGGTCCGCCGCGAAGAAGACCTCGTTGTCGTTGTCCATGCCGAACGGCTCCAGGTCGACCGGGAAGTGGTGCCTGTTGGGCAGCGACAGCCGGACCTCGCACACCTCGGGCCGCTCGGCCAGGACGCGGCGGCCCATCTGGTAGAGCGTCTGCTGGAGCGACAGGCTGTGCGTCTCGGCGAACGCGCGCAGCAGGCCGTCGCGGGCGGCGGCGTAGGAGTCGTCCCATTCCCCGGTCGTGCTCCGGTGCCGCCACTGGGCGGTCACGGCGGTCGCGAGGATCCGGTCGTCGGTCGGTTCGAGGGTCGTGTACTCGTCCCGCGCGAAGCCGTGGAACTCGCTGCCGGTGGAGTTGAGGACGACCAGGTCGGTGAGTCCCGAGACGACCGACTCCGCCTCGGCGCCGCGGTGCACCAGCGCCGTGCGCACCTCGCCGCCGTCCCGGACGAACGAGTGGCCGCCCGTGATCCGCCGCCAGCCGTACTCGCGGATCTCCACCCGGGCATGGGTGATCGCGGGCTGGGAGCCGGTGAAGTGCCGCGCGAGCAGGAGGCCGAAGTCCTCGATCGCGCCGATGCCGTGCTTCCTCGCGAACGCGAACACGGTGTTCTTCTGGGTGTCGGTCGGCAGTACGGCCGTGTTGTCGCCGGTCAGGTGCACGTCGTCCATGGCGCCGGAGAGGGCCACGCTGACGTTCAGGTCCTTGATCCGATGGGTGCCGCCGTCCCGCGTCACGCGGACGACGCGCGTCTCCGCCTTGCCGTAGCGGTTGGGCCCGAGGACGATCGCCACTAGCTCCCCCGGTACGTCGAGTACGCGAACGGGCTGATCAGGAGCGGGACGTGGTAGTGCCGCCCCGGGTCGTCGATCGTGAACGCGACCGTGACCTCGGGGTAGAAGTCCGACAGCCCCTCGGTGGCGAACGTCAGCCGGTGCACCCCCGCGCCGGGTTCGGCGCCCCACTCCCGGACGCGGCCGTCGGCGTCGGTGCGGGCCTCGGCGAGCACCGTCCAGCCACCGACGGCGTCGCGGCGGTCCAGCCGGACGGCCACGCCCGCGGCGGGCGTCCCCTTCGCCGCGTCCAGTACGTGCGTCGAAAGGCTCACTCGTCCTCCTCCGTCATCCTGGCCAGCCGCAGGTCGACGATCTCCGCCAGCTCCCGGCGGACGGCGTCGCGTTCGGCGGCGGGGTCGTTGCCGAGCCGTTCCCGCAGCGCGGCGAGCATCTCCAGCGCGGAGCGCCCGGACGCGCGGATCAGGAACACGTGGCCGAACCGCTCCTCATAGGCCCGGTTTCCCGCGACCAGGGCGTCCTGAACGTCGGCGCCCGCGCCCGCCGCCCCGGCCTGCTCCCCGCGCGACCAGCGGGCCTCCCGCGAGCCGCGGGCCGGCCGGTCCCCGATGCGCGGATGCGCCGCGAGCGCCTCCTCGACGTCCGCCCAGTCCAGGCCGTCCAGCGCCCGCCTCGACGCGGCGCGCAGCGCGGCGAGATCGGCGTAGGGGCGCCCGGCGACCGCCGCGATCCACCGGCGTGACGCGCAGCACGCCGCCAATTGCTCGGTGCTCGGTTCCACCACGCTTGCAGTACACAAGGCCGCCCGGTGCCCGGTCGAGAGACAGGACGTCCGAACTGGAGTGCCGGTCGGGGCCGGTCTTTTGTAGCTTCCTACTATGAAGCTGCGTTCGCTGCTCGGGATGCCCGGCCTGCGGCTGGAGGTCGTCACCGGGGAGGACGAACTGGACCGGCCGATCCGCTGGGTCGTCACCACCGACCTGATCGACCCGGGCCGCTACCTGCGCGGTGGCGAGCTCGTGCTCACCGGCCTCGTCTGGCGGACGGACCCGGCCGACTCCGAGGCGTTCGTCGCGGCCCTCGCGGGCGCGGGCGTGTCCGGGCTGGCCGCGTGGGACCTCACGCTCGGCGCCGTCCCGGACGACCTCACGGCGGCGTGCCGCCGGCACCGGCTGCCGCTGTTCAAGGTCCCGGAGGACGTGGCGTTCGCGACCGTGACCGAGGAGGTCGTCCGGCACCTGTCCGGCGCCCGCGCCGCCGACCTCACCGCCCTGCTGGACCGGCACCGCCGCCTGGTCGAGGGGACCGGGCTCGGCGCCGTCCTCGACCTGGTCGGCCACTGCCACGTCCTCGCCCCGACCGGGCGCGTCGTCGCGGGCCCGCCGCCGGCCGACCCCGCCGCCCTGGCCGCCGCGTTCCTCGGCGCGCCCCGGCTGCCGCACCACGTCCCGGACCAGGACATGTCGGTCTTCGCCGTGTCCCCCGCCGACACGCCCCGGGTCGCCGACTGGTTCGTGGCGCTGGAGGGCGACGCCGCCGGCTGGCCGCCCGAACGGCACACGATGGCCGGAGAGCTCGCGGCCATCGTCGCTCTGGAACGGGCCCGGCTGCGTGCCGACGATCGCGCGTCCCAGGACATCGTCACCGCCGCCTTCTCCGGGGACGACCTCCCGGATCCGGACGGGCTCGCCCCACCGGTCGTGGCCGTCGCCGCGTCCGCGCAGGGCCCGCTGCGTCCGGGCGAGTTGCGCACCGTCCTGTCGGAGGTCGTGCCGGGGCCGCGGCCGGTGGTCGGGCTTCTGGACGGGGAGGCCGTGGCGCTCGTCCCGTCCGGCGGGCGGGACGTCGCCGCCGCCGTCCAGGACGCCCTCGGCCTCCTCGCCCCCGGTCTGGCGGGCACCCGCGTGGCCGTCGGGGTGAGCGGCGCCGCCGCGCCCGCCGGCCTGCGCGGCGCCATCGAGGAGGCCCGGCACGCCCGCCGCCTCGCCGCGACCCGTCCCTCCCCGGTGTGCGTCGTCCGGCACGAGGAGCTCGCGACCCATGTGCTGCTGCTCGCCAGCGTGCCGGACGACGTCCGCCGGATGTTCCGGGTGCGCCTCCTGGACCCGCTGCACTCCTACGACGAGGCTCACGGCGCCGACCTCGTCCGGACGCTGGAGACGTTCCTGCGCAACTCCGGTTCCTGGACGCGCTGCGCCGAGGAGCTCCACCTCCACGTCAACTCGGTCCGCTACCGCGTCCAGCGCATCCAGGACCTGACCGGCCGCGACCTGTCCCGGATGGAGGACCGCGTCGACTTCTTCCTCGCCCTCCTCGTCTGACGGCGCCGGGTCCCCGTCAGGCCGTCGTGTGCCGCAGGAGAGCGGGGACGACCGTGTCCCAGGTGCGGCGCGGGAGCTCGTTGCCCGTGCCGGGCAGGACGACCAGTTCGGCGGACGGGATCTCGGCGGCCAGCGCCCTGCCGTTGCCCAGCGGGAAGAAGGGGTCGTCCTCGCCGTGGACGACGAGGGTCGGGGCGGTGATCTCGGGAAGGCGCTCGCGCCAGCGGTCGCCGGTGTCCAGGGCCGCGAAGACGGTCCCCATCTGGTTCGCCCGGTGCGCCTTGCCGGGGTCGGCCCCGGTCACCGTGCGGTCGAAGATCCGCTCGATGTCCGCGCGGGCCTCGGCCTCGTCGAAGGACCCGCCCGACATGTGGCGGACGTTCCCGACCTGGAAGGCGACCACCGACTCCCGGTCGGTCCAGTCGACCCGCGGCCGCTCCGTGAAGCGGGCCATCAGCTCCGGGGCGTGGTCGGGCAGGTCGGCGTCGGCCGGTCCCGGGGCGGTGGGCCTGGTCGCGATGAGGGTGAGGGTGGTGACGCGGGCGGGGTGGTCCAGGGCGAGGAGCTGGGCGATCCAGCCGCCGACGCCGAAACCGGCGACGTGCGCGGACGGCAGCCCGAAGGCGTCGAGGACTCCGGCGGCGTCGGCGACGAGGTCGCGCAGCGTGTAGCGGGGGGCCTCGGGGTCGGCGGTCTCGGACCGGCCCGTGTCGCGCTGGTCGTAGCGGACGACGAACCTGCGCGTCCCGGCGAGGCGCTCGCACAGGTCGTCCGGCCACGTGAGCATCGTGTTGCCGATCAGCAGGACCGGCGGGTCGGACGGTTGACCGAACGACTCCGCGCACAGTTCCACCCCGTTGGCCTTGATGAGTTTCTCCATGGAGGGGTGGACCGTGCGCGGAGCCGGAACTCATCGCTTCACGGTGCGTCCGTCTTGGCGGCGATGGCCTCCAGTACCGCGGTGATGTTCGCCTCGGCGGCCGCCTTGTCGACGCCCGCGCCGGAGAGGACGCCCGTGCCGTCCTCGAACTCCAGCAGGGCGAGCAGGAGGTGCTCGGTGCCGATGTAGTTGTGGCCGAGGCGCAGGGCTTCGCGGAACGTCAGTTCGAGGGCCTTCTTGGCGTCCTGGCCGAAGGGGATGAGCTCGGGGAGATCCCCTTCCGCCTTCGGGGGAAGCGCCGCCGTGGCGTCCTGCCGGACGGTGTCCAGCGGGACGCCCTGGGCGAGGATCGCCCTGGCGGCGAGCGCCTCGGGCTCGGTGAGCAGGGCGAGGACGAGGTGGGCCGGGGTGATCTCGGCGTTGCCGGCGGCGCGGGCCCCGCTCATCGAGGCCACGACCACCTTGCGGGCGCGCTCGGTGTAGCGGGAGAAGCCCTGCGAGGGGTCGAGGTCGGGCTTCTCGCCCTTCGCGACGAAGCGCTTCTGCGCCGCCTGCTTGCTGACGCCCATGCTCTTGCCGATCTCCGTCCAGGACGCGCCGGAGCGGCGGGCCTGGTCGACGAAGTGGCCGATGAGGTGGTCGGCCACGTCGCCGAGGTGCTCGGCGGCGAGGACCGCGCTGGTCAGCTGTTCGAGGGCGTCGGTGTGGACCTTCTTGATGCCGTTGATCAGGTCGTCGAGGCGGACCTGGACGGGCGGCCGCTGCGGTTCGGTCATGCGTCAACCATAGGTTGACGATCCCCCGATCGTCAACCTTGGGTTGACGATCACCAGGCGGCGGCCCCGGCGAAGGACGTCGGGGCGGGGTCGTAGCCGAGGGCCTCCCGGGCGGCGGTGGTGTCGAAGGTGCGCTCCAGCGCGAGATGGCTGATCGCGTAGCGGGTGAGGCGCGGCGGTCCGGGACGGCGGGCCAGCAGGAACGCCCCCTCGGCGACGGCGGCGAGCGGGCGGGCGGCGCGGGCCGGGACGTACACCGGGCGCGCCCGGACGCCGCGCTCGCGCAGGATCGCGCGGAACGCGTCGTCGATCGCGACCGGCGCCGCGTCCGCGACGTTGAAGACGCCGGAGGCCGCGGGACCCGTCGCGGCCAGCACGCACGCCTGGACGAGGTTCCCGACCGAGGTCAGGCTGACGCGCTGGCGGCCCGTCCCGACGGCGGGCAGGACCGGGCCCCGCACGGCCGACAGGACGCGCGGCAGGAGCGTCGTGTCGCCGGGCCCGTAGACGGCGTGAGGCCGCAGGACGATCGCGCCGGCGCCGGCGGCGGCCCGTTCGGCGGCGGCCTTCGAGGCCCCGTAGGCGTTCATGTAGCGGCGCACCGGGGCCTCGTCCTCGCGCGCCATGACGCTCGGTGCGTACGGGTCGTACACGCTGGCCGTGCTGACGTGCACGAACCGGGCTCCCGGGAAGCTCGCCAGAGCGTTGCGGGTGCCGGTGAGGTTGGCGGCGAAGAGGGCGGCGGCGGGCCCCCAGTCGGTGACGCTGCCCGCGCAGTGGACGACCGCGTCCACCGCGGGCGCGTCCGGAAGCGGGCCCCGCGTCAGGTCCCAGGACCGGTAGCGCGCGCCGCCCACGTGGGCGGAGGCCGCCGCCGGGCGGCGGCCGAACGCGAGCACGGTGATCCCCTCGGAGGCGAGCGTGCGGCACACCGCGCCACCGACGAACCCCGACGCTCCCGTCACCGCGATCCTCATGGCGCCACCAGTTCGCGGAGCCTGTCCCGGTCGAGCTTGCGGGTGCGGCCGGAGCGGGGCAGCTCGTCCAGGACGACGATGCGGTCCGGGAGGGCGTCGTGGTCGAGGACGTCCGGGAGCGTCCGGCGCAGCCGGTCGGGCAGGTCGCCGGGGCCGACCACCGCCAGGACGACCTCCTCGTCCCCGGTCCGCGGGTCCGGCACGCCCACGATGGCGGCCTCGGCCACGCCGGGCAGCGCGGCGATCGACGGCTCGTACAGGCCGGGGTAGAGGTTGAACTTGCCGCGGATCAGCATGTCCTTCTTGCGTCCGGTCAGGACGAGGCGGCCGCCGTCCAGCCGCGCGAGGTCGCCGGTCGGCAGCTCCGCGACGGGGTCCGCGCCGAGGTAGCCGCGGCAGAGGTTGGGACCGGACAGCAGCAGCTCCCCGTCATCGGCCAGCCGGGCGCCGACGCCGGGCAGCGGCGCGCCGAGCAGGTCGCCGGGCCCGTCGTGCGCGAGCTTCTCCCGCGCCGACGCGATCGCCACGGGGAGGATCTCCGTCATCGCGTACACCGACAGGACCTCCGCGGCGGGGGCGGCCTCGATCGCCTGCCGGAGCACGGCCGCGGGCGCGGGAGCCGCACCGAGCAGCACGTAACGGACGGACGGCGGCAGCTCGCGGCACGCGTCCAGGATCTCGGCCAGGTGGACCGGGACGCAGAACGTGTGCGTGGCCCGCCGCTCGCGCATCAGCCGCGCGAAGTCGGCCGGGCCGCAGAACAGCGGCGGCATCGACCAGCGGGCGCCCGCGATCAGCGTCGGCAGGCCGAGCATGAGCTGGTCGGTGTGGACGACGTCCCCGGGCCCGAGGGGCAGCCGGGACCGGAACAGGTCGAGCGCCGCCGCCAGCGACGCCTGCGTGTGGACGACCGCGCGGGGGTCCGCCGTCGTCCCCGACGTGAAGATCACGGCGGCGGGCGCGTCCGGATCGGCCTCGCGGTCGGGCTCGGGGGCCT
Source organism: Actinomadura coerulea (assembly GCF_014208105.1). Classification (NCBI taxonomy): domain Bacteria; kingdom Bacillati; phylum Actinomycetota; class Actinomycetes; order Streptosporangiales; family Thermomonosporaceae; genus Actinomadura; species Actinomadura coerulea. The sequence continues at coordinate 8,126,694 of NZ_JACHMQ010000001.1, read as the reverse complement.
CGCCCCGCGCCAGGCGCGCGAAGGACAGCGCTCCCCGGGGCACACCCGGCAGCCGGCGGCCCACGTGGACGTGCCGCATCGGCCCTTCGCCCGGGATCCGCAGGTCGGCGAGGTTCGGCAGGAGCAGCCCGCGCCGCCGGGCGTACGCCCGGACGGGCCGGAGCCTGCTCCCCGCGTACAGCACCGACTCGGCCGCCGACCAGCGGGGGCGGGCCAGCCGCAGCCGCGCGGTGAACATCTCCGGCCCGGCCCCCGGGTCGGCGAACACGACGACTCCCCCGGCCGCGACCACCCCCAGCGCCAGGACGAGCGACTCCGGCGAGGGGCGCACCGAGAACAGCACGCCGTCGCCCGGGGCCAGCCCGCCGGACAGGAGCCCGTGCCGGACGGCGAGCACCTGCCGCCGCAGGTCGCCGTAGGTCAGCTCCGCCCCGTCCCCGGCGATCAGGGCGACGGCGGCGGGCGTCCGCGCCGCCTGGTCGAGGAGCCGCCGGACCAGCGTCATGCCGCCCTCGCCTTCGGGGAGCACCCGGACCGGACGGCCAGGTGGCGGTACGTCGGGATCAGCACGTTCCGGGCGGCGGCGCGTCGCGTGACCGTGAGCGGCGCGGCGGCGAGCAGCGTCCGGGCGACCAGGCGGATCTGCGCCATGGCCAGCGGATACCCGATGCAGAAGTGCGGCCCGGCGCCGAACCACAGGCGGCGCAGCTCGGGCGGGTGCGGCCGGTCCAGGTCGAACGGGCCGTGGGCGCGGCAGCAGTTGTGCGTGGCGATCAGCACCCGGTCGCCGGGGCGGATCGCCGCGCCCCCGACCGCGGCCGGGCGGTGCACGCTGCGCAGCATGACCGGCGTCGGCGTCGCGACCCGCAGCGCCTCCTCGACGGCCCGGTCCAGGAGGGCGGGGTCCTCGGCGACGCGGTCGAGCTGCCCGTGGTCGGCGAGCAGGGCGATCAGGCGCGGCAGCAGCGTGGCGACGGTCTCGGTGCCGGTCAGGAAGAACGCGCCGGCGGCGCCGCGCGCCTCGTCCCGCGACAGGCCGAGGGCCCGCATCCGTCCCATGACCGTGGACCCGTCCCCCGCCAGGTAGGACTTCTCGGCGATGTCGCCGAGCGGGTCGAGCACCGCGCGGGCGCGGCGGAGCTGGGACGGGGAGAGCCGCCGGGTGCGCAGCGACACCATCGAAACGATCTTCTCCCCCTGCTCGAACAGGTCCCGGTAGGCGGCCTCGGTGCCGCCTTCGAGCCCGATGACCTCGCCGATCACGGTTCCGGCCATGACCCGCGCCGCGTCCACCAGGTCGACGGCCGCGCCGCGTCCGAGGCGGTCCGACAGCGCGGCCAGCGGCTCGGCCAGCACGCGGGCGCACAGCGCCTCGGTGGAGGACGGGGTGAACAGGTCGGTCAGGCGGCGGCGGAGGGCGCGGTGGGCGTCGCCCTCCATGTTGAGCAGGACGGACGGTCCGAGAAGGGGCGTCCAGAGCTCGCCGGGCGAGCCGGGGCCGTCCTTGCGGAACGTCTCGCCGTCCATGAGGATCTCGCGGGCCAGGGCGGCGTCGTTCACGACCACCCCGACCCCCGGCACGCGCACGATCGGCCCGCGCCGCGCGACGCCGCGCAGCAGGGGGTAGGCGACCGGGTGCGCGGTCAGGTAGAGCCGCGTCTCCCAGTTCACCGGACGTCCCCCGCGTTCAGCCTGACGTCCACGACGTCGGGGCGGTAGCGGTGGTCGGCGTACCAGCCGAGCGTCCTGACGAGGCCGAAGGCGCGGAGCCGGCGGACGGACCCGTACACGACGACGTCCTCGCGCAGCCCGTAGGCGTCGGTCACGTAGCGGACGCGGTTGACCAGCGCGCGGTCCTCGTGGACGTCCTCGATGCGGGTGCGGGGGAAACCGCCCGCCCGCCGGTACAGGCCGGCGGTGATCGCGAGGTTGCAGCCCGGCATCATCACGTACGGCCCGAGGTACAGCGGGTCCTGGTTGCCGGGGCGGAACCGCCCGAACAGGGCGGCGAGGTCGATGACGGCGGGCAGCAGGCGGCGCTCCCAGAACCTCAGCGGGAACTCGTCGGTGCGCGGCAGCAGCGGCCCGGACACCATCTCCAGCCCCTCGCCGAACGCCCGCTTCACCGCCGCGACCCAGCCGCGGTGGGGCAGGCAGTCGGCGTCGGTGCGGGCGACGTGCGTGGCGCCCGCGCCGATCGCGTGGCGGAAGCCGGTGTCGGCGGCGGCGCCCGTCCCCTTCTCCGGCTCGTGCACGATCCGGACGTCGAACGCCTCGGCGCCCGCGGCGAACTCCTTGACGGCGGTGGCGGTCGCGTCGGTGCTGCCGTTGTCGACCACGACGAGCGTGAAGCCGGTGTCGGTCTGCTCGGCGAGGCGGCGCAGCGTCGCGCCGATCGAGCGCTCCTCGTTGTAGGCGGGGACGACGATCCACAGGTTCATCGTCACAGCTCCGCGAACATGACGCCGAGGCTGACGCCGCCGGCGAGCCCGATCAGCGCGATCCGGTCGCCGGGCCCGCAGCGCCCCTCGGCGAGCGCGGTGGCGATCTGCAGCGGGAGGCTCGCGGACGCGACGTTGCCGTGGTCGGGCAGCGTGACGACGAGCCGGTCGGGCGGGACGCCGAGGATCGCGCGCAGCGTCTCCAGGTACGGCAGCGTCACCTGGTGGACGCCGACGACCGCGAAGTCGTCCCAGGTCAGCCCGGTCTTGGTGAGCGCGGTGGTGAAGATCTCCGGGCCGGTCGCCAGGAAGGCGTCCTTCAGCCGCCGCCCGTCCCCGCTGAAGTAGGTGAACTCGGGGTCCCGCGGGTGCATCGAGCCGCCGCCCGGGAGCGTCCCGACCTCCCACGCGGCGGAGACGGCGGCGAAGTCGCGGTAGAAGATCCCGCCGTCCGGGGCGGCCTCGACGAGCATCGCGGCGCCGCCGTCGGAGAGGGTGTAGCCGGCGAACGCGTCCACGAACTGGGCGCGGTCGCGCACGTTCCAGCGGATCGCGCGGGACGGGCTCTCGCCGGTGCAGACCAGGACGCGCTCGTGCTGCCCGGTGCGGATCAGCGCGTCCGCCATCTGGAGCCCGTTGAGGAAGCTGTTGCAGGCGTTCTTGACGTCGAAGACCGGGCAGGTCGCGCCGAGCTTGGCGGCGACGATGTGCGCGGTGGCGGGCTCCACGAGGTCCTGCGAGGCCGACCCGAAGACCAGAAGGTCGAGGCCCGCGGGCTCGACCGCGCGGTCGGCGAGGACGCGGCGGGCCGCGGCGACGGCGAGGTCGGACGCCTGCTCGTCGTCGCGCATGACATGCCGGGCGCGGATGCCGGTCATCCGCTCCACGATCGTGGGGTGGGGCCGGTACCCGGCGCTCTCGGCCGCGACGCGGGCCTCGACCTCGGCGCTGCTGACCGTGCGGTCCGGCAGGTGCGCGGCGGCGGCGGTGATGCGGGCTCTCATGGCTCGGGTCCCCCGGTTCCTCGTGCTCGGTGTCCGGCCAGCCTCTCCGGCCTCGGGCGCTCCCGGTCAGAGGAACCCTACGCATCCCGGACCGGGCGTTGTACCCGGTACGTCGTGAGTACTGCCACTTAGCCCGGTTTGAGGGATAGGGCGTTTTCCTCCGGGCCGCCGAACCGCCAGAATCGGCGGGTGACCAGCATGAAGACCGACCGAGCGGCGCGGCACGAGGCGCGACTGCTGTGGACGGCGAATCCCGGACTGTTCGCCCTCCTGGAGGCGGCGCGCCACACCGGCCCCATCGCCCGCGTGCCGAGGCTCGGGTGGGTGGTGACCGACCCCGTCCTCGCGCGGCGGGTCCTCAACGACCACGCGAGCTTCGGCATGAACGGCGAGGGCGGCGTCGGCCACCTGTGGACGCAGCTGTTCGGGGACGAGATGGGGCGGTTCTTCGGCGGGGCGACGCACGCCGAGGTCCGCACCCGCGCCCGGGACCTGTTCACCGAGGACGCCGCGCGTGCCCTGGTGGAGCGTTCCCAGGGCCGGACCCACGCCGCGCTCGCCGCCCGCCTCGCCTCCGGCGCGGCCGTCGACGTCGCCGACGCGGCCCGCGTCCTGGCCGGACGCATGGTCGCCGACCTGCTCGGCCTGCCCGCGGACCGGACCGACGCGGCCTACCGAGCGCTCTTCTCCTCCGGGGAACGGCTCGCCCGGCTCGCGCTCGGAACGACCGCGTCCACCGACCTGGATCCGGCGGTCGTCGCGCGGGCCCGCGCGATCGTGGACGAGATCACCGCCGGTGTCCCGCACGCCTACCGGACGGCGGGACCGGACACCCTCCTCGGCCGCTGCCGGGAGATGGGCCTCGGCCTGCCCCTCGCCCGCGGCCTGGCGACCCTGCTGGTGATCGCCGGGACGGAGACCGGGGCGTCGGGGACCGTGCGCACCGCGGCCCTGCTGCACGACACCGGAAGCCAGCGGGCGCTGCTGGACGACCCGTCCCTCATGGACAACGCGGTGCGCGAGGGCCTGCGCGTCGCCGCCCCCGCGCCGGTGATCGGGCGGCACGTCTCCCGCGACGCCGCGCTCGGCGGGCGGCGGCTCCGCGCGGGCGACCGGGTCCTGCTGCTGACCTACCGGGCGACGGGCGGAGCCGGGCCGTTCGACGTCCGCCGCGCGTACGTGCCCGAGACGCGGCAACTGTGGTTCGGCGGCGGGCGCCACCTGTGCCTCGGCGCCGCCGTCGCGCGCGTCCAGGTCGCCCGGATGCTGGAGACGCTGCTGTCCTCCGGCCGCCCGTACCGGGTCTCCGCCCGCCGTCCGGCCCGCCGCGTCCTCGTCCCGTCGTACGCCGAGCTGCGCGTGCGGCTCGCCTAGGGCCCCCGCGACGGCGGCCCGGGCCGTCAGACCTCGGGGATCTCCGTCGGCGGGGTCCCCGGGGCGTCCGGGGCCGGGGCCGTCGGGGTCGGGGCGGGCGCCGGGGAATGCGTGATCGCGGGGCCGACCGGCCGCGCCGGCCGCTCGTCGCGGGACCCGGAGTTCCACCACCAGAGCGCGATGGAGATCGCGAGCAGCACCAGCACGCCGCCGATCACCTGGAGCACCGCCGTCCGGGGGCTCGGCTCGCGGCCGCGGCGCCGCGGGGCGAAGCGCCCGCCCGCGGCGCGCCGCGGGGCGCGCCGCGACCGCCGCCGCTCACGCCGGGACGGGGGGCGGGCTCGCTCGCGCGCGGACGGCTCGGTGAAGACGGCGCTCCTGACGAAGTCCTCGTCGAACACGGGCTCGTCGAAATCTGCGGCCATGGGACTCTCCGGCGCGGGGGGATCGTCGTGCGCCCCAGGCTAGTAGACGCGGCCGACACCCCTGCCGGGCGGCGAGGGACGCGGCTCCGGATCCCTCTCACCGGGACCGGCCTTCCCCGACAAAGTTAGAACACGTTACAGTCAAAGGCGAATCGTGTTCTAGAAGGAGACCGCATGGGTACCCCGGTGATCGTCGAGGCGGTGCGCACGCCGCTCGGCAAGCGTGGCGGCTGGCTCGCGGGCCTGAAGCCGATGGCCGTCCTCGCGCACGCCCTGAACGCCGCCGTCGAGCGCTCCGGCATCGACGCCGCCGAGGTGGAGCAGGTCTTCGCGGGCTGCGTCACGCAGGCCGGCGAGCAGGGCGGGCACGTCGGCCGCTACTCCTGGCTGTACGCCGGTCTGCCATGGCAGGCGGGCGTCACCACCATCGACGCCCAGTGCGGCTCCTCCCAGCAGGGCGTCCACCTGGCCGCGTCCCAGATCGCCGCCGGGGTCGTGGACGTCGCAATCGGCTGCGGCGTCGAGGTGATGAGCCGCGCCCCGCTCGGCAGCAACGTCATGCCCGCCAACCCGCGGCCCGACGACTGGTCGCTCGACATGCCGAACCAGTTCGAGGCCGCCGAGCGGATCGCCGCCCGGCGCGGCATCACCCGGGCCGACCTCGACGCGTTCGGCGCCCGCTCCCAGCAGCTCGCCGCCAAGGCCTGGGCGGACGGCCGCTTCGACCGCGAGATCGCCCCGATCACCGCGCCCGTCCTGGACGCCGAGGGCGCCGTCACCGGCGAGACCCGCGAGGTCACCCGCGACCAGGGCCTGCGCGAGACGACCGCCGACGGGCTCGCCCGGCTCAGGCCGGTCCTCGGCCCCGACGCCCTCCACACGGCGGGCACCTCGTCCCAGATCTCCGACGGCGCCGCCGCCGTCCTGCTGATGTCGGAGGACAAGGCCCGGGCCCTCGGCCTGCGCCCGCGCGCCCGCATCCGCACGCAGGCCCTCGTCGGCGGCGAGCCGTACTACCACCTCGACGGTCCCGTGCAGTCGACCGAGCGGGTCCTGCGGCGCTCCGGCATGGCCATGGGCGACATCGACATCACCGAGATCAACGAGGCGTTCGCGTCGATCGTGCTGTCCTGGGCGTCGGTCCACAAGCCGGACATGGACCGGGTCAACGTCAACGGCGGCGCCATCGCCCTCGGCCACCCCGTGGGCGCCACCGGCGCGCGGCTGATCACCACCGCGCTGCACGAGCTGGAGCGCCGCGACGCCGGGACCGCCCTGGTCACGATGTGCGCGGGCGGCGCCCTGTCCACCGCCACGATCCTCGAAAGGATCTGACCGGCAGGCATCCCGGAGGGCGGGACAGGGCAGGACAGTGCAGGAACTCGGGGCCCCGGTCGCAGCGGCCGGGGCCTTCGGACCATGACAGGCGCGAAAGGCGGTCTCGGTGCAGCCGGAACCTGAGGACCTCGGCGGCGGGCTGTGGAGCGTCCCCGTCCCGATCCCGAACAACCCCCTGTCGTACACGCTGGTGTACGCGGTGGAGAGCTCGCGGGGCCCCGTCCTGATCGACGCGGGCTGGCAGCACGAGGACGCCTGGACGGCCCTGCGCGACGGGCTCGGCACGTTCGGTATCGACGTCGCCGACGTCTACGGCGTGGTCGTCACGCACTTCCACCCCGACCACGCGGGCCTCGCCGGGCGCGTCCGGGAGACGTCCGGCGCCTGGATCGCCATGCACCACTCCGACGCCGGGATCGTCCGGCTGTTCAACGAGGTCGGCCAGGGCGGCCGCCGCTCGTTCGAGCTGACCGCGCTGCGCCGCGCCGGCGCGGCCGAGTCGGACCTGACCGGGCCGGCCCAGCAGACCCGGGTCTCGCCGCCCGCGATCCCGGACCGCGAGCTGTCCGACGGCGACCTCGTGGACGTCCCCGGGCGCCGGCTCCAGGCCGTCTGGACCCCCGGGCACACGCCCGGCCACATCTGCCTGCACCTGGAGGACGGCGACCGCATCTTCACCGGCGACCACGTCCTGCCGCGCATCACCCCGCACATCGGCCTCTACCCCTACGACACCCCGGACGTGGACCCGCTGAGCGACTTCCTCGGCTCGCTCGACAAGGTGTCGGCCATGACCGTGGGCGAGGTCCTGCCCGCCCACCAGCACCGCTTCCGCGGCCTCGGGGACCGCGCCCGCGAGATCATCGCCCACCACGAGGAGCGGCTCGCGGAGGTGGCGGCGCTGCTGTCGTCCAGCCCCATCACGCTGTGGGACCTCACCGCCGGCCTCACCTGGCGCCACCCGTGGGACGAGATGGCGCAGCAGGCGCGCCGCATGGCCGCCGCCGAGGCCGCCGCCCACCTGCGCACCCTGGAGACCCGCGGCGTGGCCCGCCGCGACGGCGCCGACGACCCCCTCCGGTACGCCCTGCGCTGACGTCGCCGATCCACCGCCGGTGTCGTCAGGGGGCGTTAGCGCGATCTGGGGCTGTGACCCTCCTTCCGGGGTGCGACGCAGATCACTCTCACGGGCGGGACTCTTGATGAGACTGGAGTCTCATGTTAGAACCTGTTCTAGGTATTTGCGCCAGGCAGGCGTTCACTGCGGCCTGCTCGCCTCGTGTGGTCTCCACCCCGGCACGAAGGATCTTCCATGGCACTCGCGACGTCCCCCGTCTCCGCCGCCCGGGCCTTCCGGGCACCCGAGATCGACATCATCGATCCGGGCGTCTACGAGCGCGGGGGGATCCCGCACCGCCAGTTCCAGTGGCTGCGCGACAACGACCCCGTCCACTGGCACCAGGACCCGAACGACGGGGTGCCGGGCTTCTGGGCCATCACGCGGCACGAGGACGTGGTGTCGGTGTCGCGGCGCGCCGACCCGTACTCCTCGCACGAGCGCACCTCGATGTTCGAGGAGTTCTCCAGCGACGACATCGCCATGTACGGGCAGATGATGCTCTTCCAGGACCCGCCGGACCACACCCGGCTGCGCTCCATGGTCAACAAGGGCTTCACCCCCCGGATGATCGGGCGGCTGGAGGAGCACATCCGCAAGATCTGCAACGAGCTGATCGACGAGGCGGCGCCGCTCGGCGAGTGCGACTTCGTCGAGCGGTTCGCCGCGCCGCTGCCGCTGTACACGATCTGCGAGCTGCTCGGCGCCCCGATGGAGGACCGGGAGAAGATCTTCCACTGGTCGAACAAGCTCGTCGCGTTCAACGACCCCGAGTTCATCGGGGGACGCGAGGAGTCGACCCTGTGCGCCGCCGAATTCGCCGAGTGGGGCGGGCGGCTCGCCGCCGCGCGCGAGTCCACGCCGCGCGACGACATCGTGACCAAGCTGCTGACGCCCGACGCCGACGGCAACCGGATCAGCCTGGAGGAGTTCCAGCTGTTCGTGATCATGCTGTCGATCGCGGGGAACGAGACCACCCGGACCGCCACCGCGGGCGGCATGATCGCTTTCTTCGAGCGGCCGGACCAGTGGGCCCGGCTGCGGGAGGACCGGAGCCTGCTGCCGACGGCGGTCGAGGAGATCGTCCGCTGGGTCAGCCCGATCAACCAGTTCCGCCGGACGGCGCTGGTCGACACCGAGATCGGCGGCAAGCAGATCAAGGCCGGCGACAAGGTCGTGATGTTCTACGGCTCCGCGAACCGCGACGAGCGCGCCTTCGACAACCCGTTCGCCTTCGACGTGGCGCGCGACCCGAACCCCCACATCGGCTTCGGCGGCGGCGGCCCGCACTACTGCCTCGGCACGCACCTCGCGCGCATGAACCTGCGGATCATCTTCGAGACGATCCTGGAGCGCATGCCCGACATCCGGCTCGCCGGGGAGCCGCGCCGCTTGCGGTCCAACTTCGTCAACGGCTACAAGGAGATTCCGGTGCGTTTCGCGCCATCGGCCCCACTGGGAGGTTGACGGCGCCCATCACTCCGGACGAGGAGGTTCGAGGCGATGACCACCACCCCCGACATCGAACTGGTCGACCCCGGCGCGTACGAGCACAGCGGCGTCCCGCACGGGCAGCTGGCATGGCTGCGCGAGCACGAGCCGGTGTACCGCCACCACGGCGACCCGGCCCTCGGCCACCCGCCGTTCTGGGCGGTCACCCGGCACGAGGACGTCGTGCACGTCTCGCGGCACCCGGAGCTCTTCTCGTCCTGGCAGCGGCTGGCGCTGTTCCACGAGACGCCGGAGGACCAGCTCGTCCTCCAGCGGATGATGATGCTCAACCAGGACCCGCCGGAGCACTCGCGCAAGCGGAGCATCGTCAACCGGGGCTTCACCCCGCGCGCGATCGGCGCCCTGGAGCAGCACATCCGGGACATCTGCCGGCGCCTGGTGGCCGAGACCGCCGGGCGCGGGCAGGAGGCCGACTTCGTCCGCGACCTGGCGGCGCCGCTGCCGCTGTACGTGATCTGCGAGCTGCTCGGCGCCCCGCCCGAGGACCGGGAGAAGATCTTCCACTGGTCGAACACGCTGATCGGCGGGGACGACCCGGACTTCCAGCGGACGCCGGAGGAGGGTCAGCGGGCGGCGACCGAGCTGTACGCCTACGCCAACGAGCTGGCGGCGGCCCGGAGGGAGAACCCGCGCGAGGACATCGTCACCCGGCTGCTCCAGCCGGACGCCGACGGCGAGGTGCTGACCGGGGACGAGTTCGAGCTGTTCGTGCTGCTGCTGTCGGTCGCCGGGAACGAGACGACCCGCAACGCGGCCTCCGGCGGCATGCTCGCGCTCCTGGAGCACCCGGAGCAGTGGGAGCGGATGAAGGCCGACCCGTCGCTGGCCCGGACGGCTGCGGACGAGATCGTCCGCTGGGTCACCCCGGTCAACATGTTCCGGCGCACCGCCGTCCGGGACACCGAGATCGGCGGCCGGGCGATCGCCGAGGGCGACAAGGTCGTGGTGTTCTACTCCTCGGCCAACCGCGACGGGGCGGTGTTCGACGACCCGTACCGCTTCGACGTGGGACGGGACCCGAACCCCCATCTGGGCTTCGGCGGCGGCGGCCCGCACTTCTGCCTGGGCTCCCATCTCGCCCGGCTCGAGCTGAGTGTGCTCTTCGAAACACTCTTGGACACCATGCCCAATATTGAACTCAACGGTAACGTTCGCAGGCTAAGGTCTAGTTTCATCAACGGCGTAAAGGAGATGCCGGTACGGGTGCGTCCGGCGTCCCTCGACTGACGGGAGTGGTGCGTGGGCAGGGGATGGCGTGGGTGAGGCAGGCGGGACCGACGGTCCGCTGCGGGTGGCCCTGCTCTCGTACCGCAGCAAGCCGCACTGCGGCGGCCAGGGCGTCTACCTCCGGCACCTGACCCGGGAGCTGGTCGACCTCGGGCACGCCGTGGAGGTCGTCTCCGGCCAGCCGTACCCGGAGCTCGACCGCGAGGAGATCACCCTCACCAAGCTGCCGAGCCTGGACCTGTACCGGGACGAGGACCCGTTCCGCACCCCGGCCCTCGGCGAGTTCCGCGACTGGCTGGACGTCCTGGAGTTCGCGCACATGAAGACCGGCGGCTTCCCCGAGCCGCTGACCTTCAGCCTGCGCGCGCTGCGGCTGCTGCGGGAGCGCCGACGCGACTTCGACGTCGTGCACGACAACCAGGTCCTCGGCGTCGGCAACCTCGGCATCTCCCGGGTGGGGCTGCCGCTGGTGACGAGCATCCACCACCCGATCAGCGTCGACCGGCGGATCGAGATCGAGGCCGCCCGCGGCCTCAAGCAGAAGCTCGGCAAGCGCCGCTGGTACGGGTTCGTCGGGATGCAGTCGCAGGTGTCGCGGCGCATCGGGCCGGTACTGACGGTGTCGGAGTCCTCCAAGGTCGACATCGTCAAGGACTTCAGGGTCGACCCGCGCGACATCGACATCCTCCCGCTCGGCGTCGACACCCGGATCTTCCACCCGCGCGGCGAGCGCGTCCCCGGCCGGATCGTGGCGATGGCCAGCGCGGACGCGCCGATCAAGGGCGTGGACGTGCTGCTGCGCGCGGTCGCCAAGCTCGCGACCGAGCGCGACGTCCACGTGATCGTGGTCAGCCGGCCGCAGAAGGACGGCCCGACCGAGCGGCTCGTGCGCGAGCTCGCGCTGGGCGAGCGGGTCAAGTTCGTCAGCGGCATCAGCGACGCCGAGCTGGGCGAGCTGCTGGCGTCCGCGGAGACCGCCGTCGTGCCGTCGCGCTACGAGGGGTTCTCGCTGCCGGCCGTGGAGCACATGGCGTCCGGGACGCCGCTGGTGGCGAGCCGCGCCGGCGCCCTGCCCGAGGTCGTGGGCGACGCCGGGATCCTGGTCGCGCCGGGTGACGTGGAGGAACTGGCCGCGACCCTGCACCGCCTGCACGACTCCCCCGAGGAGCGTGCGCGGGTGGGAGCCGCCGGCCTCGCACGCGTCCAGGAGCGGTTCGCCTGGCCCGCCGTGGCGCAGGCCACCGTGGAGCACTACCGGGCCGCCATCACCCAGCAGAACTACCGGCGCCTAGCCGCGCGCAAGGGCAAGTGAGGGAACGTCCAGCGGACGCCCTCTGATCGGAAGGAGCACGACCCTGCTGACCGTGGATTTCCAGCGGTTCCGCGTCTCCCCCGGAGACCGCGTCCTCGACATGGGATGCGGCGCCGGACGGCACGCCTTCGAGCTGTACCGACGGGGTGCGCACGTCGTGGCCTTCGACCAGGACGCCGGTGAGCTTTCCGGCGTGGACAAGATGTTCGGGGCGATGCGCCTCGAAGGCCAGGTGCCCGAGGACGCGACCGCCGAGACCGTGCAGGGCGACGCGCTGGACCTGCCGTTCCCCGACGACCACTTCGACGCGATCGTCGCGTCGGAGGTGCTGGAGCACATCCCCGACGACATGCGGGCGATGCGCGAGCTGCTGCGCGTCCTCAAGCCGGGCGGCAGGCTCGCGGTGACGGTGCCGAGCTGGCTGCCCGAGCGGGTCTGCTGGGCCCTGTCGGAGGACTACCACACCGCCCCCGGCGGGCACGTGCGGATCTACACCCGCGCGGAGCTGGAGGCCAAGCTGAAGTCGGTCGGCTTCCGGGTCGGCGGCCACCACCACGCGCACGGGCTGCACGCCCCCTACTGGTGGATCAAGTGCGCGGTGGGGGTGGACAACGACGGCAACCCGCTCGCCAAGGCCTACCACCAGATCCTCGTCTGGGACATCATGAAGCGGCCGCTCGCCACCCGGCTGGCCGAGCGCGTCATGAACCCGCTGATCGGCAAGAGCGTCGTCGTCTACTTCGCCAAGCCCGCCGCGCCGGACGCGCCGGCGGCCCCGGCCAAGGAGACGGTGGATGCGGTCTGAGACCGCCCCGCCCTCGGTTCCCGGAGTCCTGACCGCCGACGACGTCCTCGCCACGGCGCGGAGCATCGCCGCGCAGCAGGAGGCCTCCGGCGCGATCCCGTGGTTCTCGCCGACGCACGGGGTTCCCGGCCACGTGGACGCCTGGAACCACGTCGAGGCGGCGATGGCGCTGTCGGTCGCCGGGCTCGGCGCCGAGGCCAGGCGGGCCTACGAGTGGCTGCGCGGCGTCCAGCGCCCGGACGGGTCGTGGCCCGCGAAATGGGTGCTGGGCGAGGTCACCGAGCCGGGCGGGGAGTCCAACCACGCCGCCTACGTCGCGGTCGGCGTCTGGCACGAGCTGCTGACGACCGGGGACGAGGACTTCGCCCGGCGCATGTGGCCGGCGGTCCGGCGGGCGATCGACTTCACGCTCGGGCTGCAGACCGGGCGCGGCGAGATCATCTGGATCCGGCACGAGAGCGGCGAGCCGTCCGACCACGCGCTGCTGACCGGCTGCTCGTCGATCTACCAGTCGCTGCGCTGCGCGGTCGCGCTGGCCGAGCGGCTCGGCGAGCACCAGCCGGACTGGGAGCTCGCCGCCGACCAGCTCGGGCACGTGGTGGCCGCGCATCCGGAGGCGTTCGCCGACAAGAGCCGCTGGTCGATGGACTGGTACTACCCGGTGCTCGGCGGTCCCGTGCGCGGCGCCGACGCGGCGCGCCGCTTCGACGAGGCCTGGGACACCTTCGTCGTGCCGGGTCTCGGCTGCCGCTGCGTCTCGGACCAGCCGTGGGTGACGGCGGCGGAGAGCTGCGAGCTGGTGCTGGCGCTGGACGCCTCGGGCGACCGCGACCGGGCGCTGGAGCTGTTCACCACCGTCCAGCACCTGCGGCACGAGGACGGCTCGTACTGGACGGGCTGGCAGTTCGAGAACGAGCGGCACTTCCCCGGGGACCGTTCCACCTACACGGCGGCGGCGGTGATCCTGGCGGCGGACGCGCTGGCGGACGCCTCCCCCGGCTCCCGGCTCTTCAAGGAGATCGCGGGACGGCCGCTCGGGCCGTCCGAGGCGTCCGACCCGCTGGCGTGCGGCTGCGCGCTCGTCGCGGCCGCCAACCGCGCCTGACCGGGCTCCCCCGGTCAGGCGCGCCGGCTCGGGCCGGTCAGGCGGGCGAGAGCGGGTCGGCGTCGTTGACGCGTTCCAGGACGCGCAGCGAGCCCTCCGCCCGGCGCTCCTCGAAGACGCCGCTCGCGAGCGCCCGCAGGTAGAGGTCGTAGGGCGGCCGCCCGCCGTCCCGCGGGTCGGGGAAGACGTCGTGGATCACCAGGGCCCCGCCGACCGCGACGTGCGGCGTCCAGCCCTCGTAGTCCCCCTGCGCGTGCTCCTCGGCGTGGCCTCCGTCGATGAACAGCAGCGCCAGCGGCGTCCGCCAGAACGCCGAGACGGTGCGGGACTGCCCCACGATCGCGACGACCTCGTCCTCCAGCCCGGCGGCGGCCATCGTCTTGCGGAACTTGGGCAGGGTGTCCATCCGGCCGGTGCTCGGGTCGACCAGGGACGGGTCGTGGTGCTCCCAGCCCGCCTGGTTCTCCTCCGAGCCGTGGTGGTGGTCGACGGTGACCAGGACGGTCCCCGCCGCCCTGGCGGCGGCCCCCAGGTACACGGCGGACTTGCCGCAGTAGGTGCCGACCTCCAGCATGGGCCCGGTGCCGGCCAGGCGGCCGCCGTAGTCCAGCCCCGTCTCGTACAGCGCGAGGCCCTCGCCGTCCGGCATGAAGCCCCTGGCGCCGCGCGCGGAGCGCAGCAGTTCGGCGGGCATCGGCGTCGCCGCCGGCGGTGCGCCTTCGCTGGTCGTCCCCGGTCCGGTGGACGCCTTGGTGTGGGTCATGATCTCCTCCGTCCGGGCACCATATCCGACATCGCCGGGATGAGACGCGAGTCTCACGCGGAGTCTTGCCGCAGCAGACTGGAACGTGTTCTACTTTCGAGGCGAGCCACCCGTTTCCGAACGTTATTCGGTAGGTTGACGGGTGAGTCCCCCGAACGGAGCAGAGCGATGAGAGTACGAGTCGACCCTCTGGTGTGCGAGGCGAACGCCGTGTGCGTCGGGCTCGCCCCCGAGGTCTTCGACCTCAACGACGATGACGAGCTGCAGATCCTGCGGCCGGACGTCCCGCCCGAGGAGCAGGACCGCGTCCGCCACGCGGTTCGGTCGTGCCCGAAGGCCGCGCTGGCGCTGGAGGAGTAGCCGGACGGCTGCCCCCGGTCCCCGTTCACCCACCCCAAGACCCCCGGCAACAGCTCAGGCACAGTGGAGGCAGCCATGGCACGCGCCGCGGTACTGCATGCGGTCGGCGACAAGGAACTCGACCTGCGCGACGACGTCTCGACGATCGATCCGGGTCCCGACCAGGTGAAGGTCAAGATCAAGGCGACCGGGGTCTGCCACTCGGACCTGTCCACCATGACCGGCGTGCTGCCGTCGGCGATGCCGACGGTCATCGGCCACGAGGGCGCGGGGGTCGTGGCGGAGGTCGGCGACCGGGTGACCGGCGTCCGGCCGGGCGACCACGTCGTCGTCAACTGGACGCCCGACTGCGGCGAGTGCCCCGAGTGCCTGCGCGGCGAGCCGTACCTGTGCATGACCTACCTCGCGCAGTCGTTCTCCGAGCCCGGCTTCACGCTCGGCGACGGCAGCCCCGCGTTCGGCATGGCGGGCACCGGCACCTGGGCGGAGGAGATCGTGCTCCCCCGGCGCGGCGTCATCAAGATCGCCGAGGACATCCCGTTCGAGTACGCGGCCCTGCTCGGCTGCGGCATCCCGACCGGCGTCGGCGCCGTCGTCAACACGGCGAAGGTGACGCCGGGCTCCACGGTGGCGGTGGTCGGCGCCGGCGGCGTCGGGCTCTCCGTCATCCAGGGCGCCAGGATCGCGGGCGCGTCGACCATCCTGGCGATCGACCCGAACGAGACCAAGCACCCCATCGCCAAGCGGTTCGGCGCGACCCACACCGCCACGCTGGACGACCTGGAGCAGACCAAGGGCCTCCTCACCGGCGGCGCGGGCTTCGACTACACCTTCGAGGTCGTCGGCAAGTCCGCGGCGATCGCCACGGCGTGGAACACGACCCGGCGCGGCGGCGACGTCATCGTGGTGGGCGCGGGGGCCGCCGACGACCACTGGAGCCAGACCGCGTTCGCGCTGCTGTTCGACGGCAAGAGCCTGAAGCCGTCCCTCTACGGCGGCTGCGACCTCAAGCGCGACATCCCGATGTTCGTCGACCTGTGGCGCGCCGGGAAGCTCGACATCGACAGCCTCATCACCCGCCGGATCGGCTTCGAGGACCTCAACGACGCCGTCCGCGCCCTCACCAACGGCGAAGTCATCCGCCAGGTAGTCGTATTCGACTGATCCCCTGAGACTGCGGCGTGCCGTCCCGCAACCGCGCCCATCCGGGACGGCACGCCGCATGGTCGCGGACGCGTATCATCCTTGTCTGTTCGGGTCGGGCGGCGAGTCGTCATGGAGCGCGGTTGGTGCACGGTCTGCGGAGGCTCCCGGCCACGGCGGCGATCACGGCGGTGCTCCTCGGGCCCCTTGCCCAGGGGCCGGTGGCGCACGCCGCCCCGCGAGCCGTCCGCATTCACGACATCCAGGGCGCGGCGCACATCTCGCCGCTGAACGGCGCCGCGGTCGCCCGGGTTCCGGGCGTCGTGACGGCGCTGACCTCCAACGGCTTCTGGATGCAGGACCCGCGTCCCGACAGGAGCGCCGCGACGTCCGAGGGCGTCTTCGTCTTCACCCGGAACCGCCCGCAGGCGGCGGTCGGCGACGCGGTCCGGGTCGACGGCCGGGTCAGCGAGTTCCGGCCCGACGGGGGCGCGTCCGGCGGGCTCACCCGGACCGAGATCGACGCCACCGCGACCACGGTCGACGCGCACGGGACGCGGCCGCCGCCCGCCCTCGTGCTCGGCGCCGGCGGGCTCAGGCCGCCGGGCGTGATCGACCACGGGCTGGGGAACGTGGAGCGCGGCGGCGCCTTCGACCCCCGCCGCGACGCCCTGGACTTCTACGAGGCCCTCGAAGGCATGCGGATCGAGCTGCGCGACGCCGTCGCGGCCGGGCCCTCCCGCTACGGCGAGCTGCCCGTGCTGCCCGGCGGCGGCGCCGGCACCGGGCCGCGGACGGCGCGCGGCGGCATCCTGCTGCGCGACGGCGACGCCAACCCCGAGCGCGTCATCCTCGACGACGCGCTCGCCCCGCTGCCCGCCATGGACGTCGGCGACCGGCTGCCCGGCGCGAACGCCGGGGTCCTCGACTACTCCTACGCCGACTACAAGCTGCTGCTCACCGCGACCCCGCGGCGCGCCGCCGGCGGGCTCGCGCGCGAGGCGACCCGGGCGCAGCGCCCCGGCGAGCTCGCCGTCGCCACCGCCGGGCTGGGCGGGCTCAGCCCCGACGCCCCGCCCGCGCGCTTCGACGCCGCGGCGCGCGACATCGTGGAGGGCCTGCGCTCCCCCGACCTCCTCGCGGTCAGCGGCCTCGGCGACAACAGCGGCGCCGGCGACGACGGCACCGTCGCCGACGACCAGAGCGTCGCGCAGCTGGTCACGGCGATCAGCGCGGCGGGCGGCCCCGCCTACGACTGGCGCTCGATCGACCCGCGCGACAACGCCGACGGCGGGCGCAAGGGGGCCAACGAGCGGGTCGGGTTCCTGTTCCGCACCGACCGCGGGCTCTCGTTCGTCGACCGCCCGTCGCTGGCCGACCCCGTCCCCGACGCCCCGCCCGCACGGCCCGATCCGGCCGTCACGCCGGTCAGGGCCGTCCCGCGCGGCGGCGCGGCGGGGCTCACGCTGAGCCCCGGCCGGATCGCGCCCGGCGACGCCGCGTGGGCCGGCGCCCGCAAGCCGATCGCCGGGGAGGTGACCTGGCGGGGCCGCCGCATCATCGTCGTCGCGAACCAGTGGTTCCCCCGCACCGCCGACGACCAGCCGCTGTTCGGGCGCCGCCAGCCGCCCTCCCAGCCCACCCAGTGGCGCCGGGACGCGCAGGCCCGCGTGGTCGCGGGCTTCGTGAACTCCGTCCGGAAGGTGGACGCCCGGGCCCGCGTGATCGTGGCGGGCGACCTCGGCGACCGCGGGACCTCCGCCCCGGTCCGCACCCTCGCCCAGGGCGCGGGTCTCGCAGACCTGCCCGCCGAGCTGCCCGCGGGCGACCGCTACACGGCGGTGACCGGCGGCAACGCCGAGGACCTCGACCACATCCTGCTGAGCCCGGCGCTGCGCGCGAACCGGCACGAGTTCGACGTGGTGCACCGCGGCGCGGAGTTCGCCGACCGCGCCGGGGACCGCGACCCCACGGTCGTCCGCATCGCGGTGACCGGCCGGTAGCGCCCGCGGGCCGGGCGGCCGATAGCGTCCCCGGATTTGGGAGATGCCGAAAGTAGCGTCACGGTTAGGTCCGAATCACCTCCGGGTTTTTCTCCTGACCGGCGGGGCAGCGTCCGATCGGCACAACCCCCCACCGGGAGGAGACGCCTTCCATGGCGACCCGATATCGGCCGCACATCAGCCTGCTCGGCCTCATCTACCTGATCATCGGCGTGTTCATCGCCTGGGACCGCGGCTACATCGACGAGGGCCTGGTCGAGAAGATCGTCAGCGCGGTGCTGGCCGTCTTCCTCTGGATCCTCGTCCTGCTCGGCGTGGACTTCCATATCAACTTCTGAGTCTCGCGTCCCCCCGAACCGGGCACGGGCCGTCCCTCCTCCCCCGCGGAGGGACGGCCCGCGTCCTTGCCCGCGTCCTTGCCCGTGTCCTCGCCGACAGGTGCCCATCGCCACCCGGTCATAGACGACAAGTGCCGCAAAGGTTACTTTCCGCTCATGACGAAAAAAGACTGCAGTTGCGGACATGGCGGCGGATGCTCGTGCTCGAAGGGCTGCTCCTGCGGCTGCAACGGCTGACCGCCGGGCACCCCCGCTCAGCCGAGGGCGGGGGCGGGGGCGCGCCAGAGGATCGGGGCGTCGCCGTCGGCGCCCGCCGCCAGGACGGTGGAGCCCGCGGCGGTCAGGGCCGTGAGGCGCTGGTCGCCGGGGCCCGTGAGGCCGGGAACGGCGACGCGCCGCCAGCGCACACCGTCGGGTGACGTCAGAACCGCCGCGTCGTCCTTCACCGAGGCCGCCGCGACGAAGCCGCGGGGCGTCGCCGCGAGGGCGGTGGCGGTCAGGCCGGGGCCGAGGTCGCGCCGCGTCCACGTCGCACCGGCGTCGGTGGACACCAGCGCGGCGGCGTTTCCGGCGATCGCGACGAGGGTGCCGCCCTTGGCCGCGACCTGGGTGAGCGGAGCGGTGAGACCGGCCGGAAGCCTGGCGGCGGTCCACGTGAGGCCGTCCGGGGACGTCCAGGCCGCGGGCACCTTGCCGCGCCCGCCGACCGCCGCGTAACCCCTGCCCGTGGCGGCCACGTCGGCCGGGGCGCCGTCGAGGCCCACGCGGCTCCAGGTGCGCAGGTCGGCCGAGCGCCAGGCCACGCCCGTCCCGACCGCGACGTAGCCGGACGGCCCGGTGGCGGCGGCCACGGGCGGCGGGCCCGCCGGGAACACGGGCTTCTGCCAGCTGACGCCGTCCTGCGAGGTCAGCGCGAGAGGGCCGGGGGACGTTCCCGAGACGCGGCCGACGGCCAGCCAGCCGCGCCCGCCGCGGACGGCGTCGGACAGCAGGCCGGCCGTGGCGGGGAACCCGGCGCGCCTCCACGCGCGGCCGTCGGGGGACGTCCAGATCGCGGCGTTGCCGTTGGTGCTGCCCACCGCGACGGAGGCGCCCGGCCCCGCGGCCAGCGACCTGACCGAGCGCTCGGGGTGGACGGCGCCCGGGACGGTGCGCAGGTCCACGCCGAACAGGTAGCCGTCGCCGCCCTGCCGCCCGGAAACGTTGATCTTCCCGTCGGCGACCGTCAGGCCGCTGCCGCGCACCGGCGCGGGGATGGTGCCGCCCGGCTGCCAGGTGCGGCCGTCCGCGCTGCGCAGGACGGTGCGCGCGCCCTTCACGCCCTGGACGATGACGGCGAGGCCCGAGGGGGTGCCGTCGAAGCGCTCGATGCCGGCGCCGCCGAACCGGCCCGCGGCCTTCCACCCGCCGCCGTCCGCCGAGGTGAACAGGACGCCGAAGCGCGTCGTCCTGCGGTGCTTCTTGCGGCCGGTCGTCCGCCTGCCCTCGCGGACGGTCGCGAACCCGCCGGGCCCGACCGCCAGGCCCTTCGTGGGCCCGTACGAGCCCTGCGCCTGCGGGACCGCGACGAGCGCCCACGTCCGGCCGCCGTCGGTGGTCCGCCAGAGGCCGTCGGTCCGCACGGTCCGGGTGACCTTCTTCCCGCCCCGCTTCCCGGTGACCTTCCTGCCGTACGTCCCGTGCGCCACGACGACGTCGCCGGACGCCGCGACGCGGTCGAGGGCGATGATCCCCGGGATGCCGTCGACGCGCTGCCACGCGCGGCCGTCCGCCGAACTCCAGGCCACCGCGCGGCCGCCGGACGCGCCCACGGCCACGAAGCCCTGGCGGGTGCGGGCCAGGTCGTTCACCTGGTCGGACGGGGTGAAGCCCGCGGCGGGCGGGCGGCGCGTCCAGGTCGCGGCGTCCTCGCTCGTCCACGCCGTCACGCCCCCGGCGGAGGAGCGGCCGAGCGCAGCCCAGCGTCCGGCGCCGCCGTCGAGGAGGCGCGGGGTGTCGCCGGGCGGGACGGCGGAGCCGTCCGCCGTGCGCAGCGCCGCGAGCGACCAGGCGTGCCCCGCGTCGGCGGAGACGAGGAAGCGGGCCCGCTCCCGGCCGGGGACGCCGTCGCCCTCGGTGCCCGCCGCGACGACGGTCCCGCCCGCGGAGGCGATGGTCGTGAGGTCCTGGACGAGGCCGTCGCTCGTGGCGGCCGGGTCGGGGGCGAACAGCCGGTCCGCCGCGACCGGCCCGGGGACGCCCTGCTCCGCCGGCCCGTCGCCGCCCCGGGACACCGCGTAGACCGCGCCGCCGGCGACCACGGCGAGCCCGGCCGCGACCGCGGCCCGCGCGCGCAGCCGCCGCGTCGGCCCGGACCGCATCGCCGGCCGGGGCACCGGCCGGGGCGGGCCGGCGACCCGGACGTCGTGCGGGTCGGGGCTCACCGGGCGCGGCGGCGTTCCGCGCGGTGCGGCGGCCCGCGGCGGAGACTGCGCCGGGGACTTCACGCGGACGGCGCCGCGGCTCGCGGGCCGCGGCGCGGCCTCCCGGGGCGGGGCGCCGTGGCCCCAGTCCAGCCCGGCGGACCGCCACGCCTCGTAGGCGCGCTGCCAGGGCGACCGCGCGGCCGGCATGTCGGCGAGATCGCCCGCGACGCCGAAGGTGAGGCGCCGGCGCACGTGGCGGGAGTCCGCCGGGCCCTCCTCGGCCGTCCGCCGGGCCTCGTGCTGCTCCGGGGTCCTCGCCGTCACACGCGCTCCTTCACGGTCCCTGTCGAGTCACCATCAAATCGCGCCACGGGCGGCCTTGTACTGACATCCGCGTGAACGGCGGCCGATGGGGGCCGCGGGAGCGTTCTATCACCTCACGCCCGAGATATCCGATCTTTCGCTTCGATCTCTCCCTTGTAGGCGTAGCCCTTGACGCGCAGGACCGGCGCCCCGGCCCGAGGGGCGCCGTGCACCTCGGCGGACACGCCCACGCCGTCCGCCTCCACGCGCACTCCGGGCGGCACGACGATCTGCACGGTCGACTTGTAGGCGAGCACCCACAGGGTCGTGACCTCCCCGTCCAGGTCGGCCTCGCGGAGGTCGAGCAGGCCCGTCCCCTTGTAGACGACGGTCGCGAACCGCTCGGGCAGCCGCCAGCGCCCGGCCCTCGCCACCGACCCCTTGTAGGCGACCTGGAACCGGCCGGCGGGCGCCCTCCCGGCCTCCTCGTGGGCGGCCCGCCCGGCCGGCAGGTCGGCGGCCAGCGCGCCCAGGTCGTCGTAGGTGCGCGCGGCCAGGGCCAGGTCGATGCGCTCGTCCAGCTCGGCTTCGCTCAGCCGCCCCTCGGCGAAGGCGGTGTGGAGCCGGACGAGCATCTCCTCGCGGTCGCGGTCCGAGGCGCGCACGGCGGGCGCGGCCCTGTCTTGCTCGACGCTCATCGCATCTCTCCTTCGGGCGTCTCCGCCTCGACAGCCTGGCCCCTCCAGCGGCGGGAGGGTCAAGACGCGATGTATCTTAACTCCCCGCCGCTCGGCTTTCGAGACATTCGTCCGCATCCCGACGCGCGATCATGGCTGCGCCCTTTCCGGACGGCCGTCCACTAGATTCGGATCAGCCCGTTCATCGAGGTCAGGGGGACATTCCATGGGCGGCACGGTCGGCCGTGCGCACGGTCCGTACACGCTGTACGACCTGGACGCGCTCCCCGAGGAGGGCCGCCGCTACGAACTGGCCGACGGCTGGCTCAACGAGCTGCCCGGCGACCTGTGGCACGACCACGCGGCCGAACAGCTCAAGACCGTCCTGAAGGAGGCGGCCCGGCAGGCGGACGCCGACGTGCACGTCGCCGGAGCGCCTCAGGACGTCACGACCCCGGCGGGCGTCCGCAAGCCGGACGTCTTCGTCGTCGCCCGCGACGTGGCCCGCGCCGCGCTCGAACGCCAGACCCGCACCTACTACGGCCCCGACCTCATCCTGGTCGCCGAGGTCATCACGCCGCGCACGGTCAACGAGCAGACCGACCGCGTCCGCAAGGTGGACGAGTACGCCGCGACCGGCATACCGCATTACTGGCTCGTCGACCTGGAACCGCGTCCCGCCCTCACCCTGCTGGAACTCCGCGACGGCCGCTACGAACTCGTCGGCAAGGCGCGCTCCGGGGAGACCCTCACCCTGGACCACCCGTACCCGATCACCTTCGACCCGGCCCGCCTCTCCGAAATGGACTGACCGGCGGGCACCGGCGAGATCGTGCTGACGGTCTAGGCTCGGAGGGTGCTGCTGCTCACGTCGCTCGACGCATGGCGGGCCCAGCCCGGTCCCCGTTTCGTCCTGGAGGAGGCCGGGGCCGTGTGGGCGCCCGACGACGAGCCCGGGCTGCTGTCCCTCGCCGACCAGGAGTCCACCGGCGGCCCGCTCGTCGCCGTCACCCTGGACCCCGCCCCCGGCGCCGTCCCGGCGCGCGGCGTCATCGACCGCACGACCGCGTCCCGCGTCCGCTACCTGCGGCGCGGCCCCGACGGCCGGCACGTCGCGGCCCTGGACCGGCCGGCGACCGCCGAGGCGCTGGACCTGCTGCCGCATCCCGAGGGCGGCTGGTACCGCGAGACATGGCGGTCGGACGCGGCGTTCACACCGGACGGCTACCCGGGCGAGCGGGCCGCCGCCACCGCCATCTACTTCCTGCTGCCGCCCGGCGAGGAGTCGATCTGGCACGTCGTCCGGTCGGCGGAGCTGTGGCTGTGGCATTCCGGCGGCCCGCTGACGCTGCTCCTCGGCGGGGACGGCGACCGCCCGTCCCCGGAACCCGAGCCCGTCACGCTGGGCGCGGACGTCGCGGGCGGCCAGGTGCCGCAGGCCCTCGTCCCGCCCGGCGCCTGGCAGGCCGCCCGCCCGGCCGGGAACGAGGAGGTCCTGGTCAGCTGCGTCGTCTCCCCGGGCTTCGACTTCGCGGACTTCCGCGCCCTCCCCTGACCGCCGGGCCCCTCACCGCGCCCGCTTTTGTCGACGATGGAGGGCCGCCAAGCCCGAAGGAGGAGAAGAAGCTATGTGAACGCCGAGTCGAACGACGTCGTGGGGGGTTCCATGATGTTGAGAGCGCGGACGAATTCCAGGGCCTCGGGGGCGCCCTGGAGGCGGTCCATTCCGGCGTCCTCCCATTCGACGGAGATCGGGCCGGCGTAGCCGATCGCGTTGAGGGCGCGGAAGACGTCCTCCCACGGGACGTCGCCGCGGCCGGTGGAGATGAAGTCCCAGCCGCGCCGCAGGTCGCCCCACGGCAGGTGGGACGACAGGCGCCCGCGGCGGCCGTCGCCCGTGCGGACCTTCGTGTCCTTGCAGTCGACGTGGTAGATCCGGTCGCGGAAGTCGAGCAGGAAGCCGACCGGGTCTAGCTCCTGCCATACGAAGTGGGACGGGTCGAAGTTCAGCCCGAACGCGGGGCGGTGCCCGATCGCCTCCAGCGTCCGGACGGTCGTCCAGTAGTCGTAGGCGATCTCGCTCGGGTGCACCTCGTGCGCGAACCGGACGCCGACCTCGTCGAACACGTCCAGGATCGGGTTCCAGCGCTCGGCGAAGTCGGCGTAGCCGCGCTCCACCATCGATTCGGGGGTGGGCGGGAACATCGCGACGGTGTGCCAGATCGAGGAGCCGGTGAACCCGACCACCGTGTCGACGCCGAGGCGCGCGGCGGCCCGGGCGGTGTCCATGATCTCGGCGGCGGCGCGGCGCCGGACGCCCTCGGGCTCCCCGTCGCCCCAGATCCGCTCGGGCAGGATCGCCCGGTGCCGCTCGTCGGGGTCGTCGCAGACGGCCTGCCCGACGAGGTGGTTGGAGATCGCCCACACCTTGAGGCCGTGCTCGGCGAGCGTCTCCAGCTTGCGCGGGACGTAGCCGTCGTCGGCGAGGGCCTTGTCGACCTCGAAGTGGTCGCCCCAGCAGGCGATCTCCAGGCCCTCGTAGCCCCAGCCGGACGCCAGCCGGCAGACCTCCTCGAACGGCAGGTCCGCCCACTGGCCCGTGAACAGCGTGACCGGTCGTGTCATGATGCGCTCCCTTCGACGTCGACCCAGCACCGGGCCTCCGCGCTGCCGGCGATCGCGGCGAGGACGCGCTGCACCTGGAGGCCGTCGGCGAACGACGGGCGCGGGTCGGTGCCGTCCGCGATCGCGGTGAGCAGGTCGGCGGCCTGGTGGGTGAACGTGTGCTCGTAGCCGAGGAGGTGGCCGGGCGGCCACCACCGGTCCGCGTACGGGTGGACGGGCTCGGTGACGACGATCCGGCGGAAGCCGGCGGTCGCGCCGTCCTCCGCGCGGTCGTGGAACCACAGTTCGTTCAGCGACTCCAGGTCGAACGCCAGGGCGCCGGAGGAGCCGCTGACCTCGATCCGCAGCGCGTTCTTGCGGCCGGTGGCGAACCGCGTGGCCTCGAACGAGGCGAGCGCGCCGCCGTCGGTGCGCCCGACGAACAGGGCCGCGTCGTCCACGGTGACCGGCGCCGTCCCGCCGCCGGGGACGGGGCGTTCCGGGACGAACGTGTCCAGCAGCGCCGACACCCCGACGAGGTTCTGCCCGGTGATGAACTGCGCGGTGTCGATGATGTGCGCGCCGATGTCGCCGAGCGCGCCCGTCCCGGCCCGGTCGCGGTCCATCCGCCAGGTGAACGGCGCCTCCGGGTCGGCCAGCCAGTCCTGGAGGTACTGGGCCCGGATGTGGCGGATCGCGCCGATGCGCCCCTCGTCCACCAGCCTGCGGGCCAGGGTGACGGCGGGGACGCGCCGGTAGTTGAACCCGACCATCGACCGGACGCCGCGCTCGCGCGCCCGGTCCGCGGCGGCGGCCATCGCCTCGGCCTCCGCGACGGAGTTGGCGAGCGGCTTCTCGCACAGCACATGCTTGCCCGCGTCGAGAGCGGCGACCGCGATCTCGGCGTGGCTGTCGCCCGGCGTGCAGATGTCGACGAGCTGGACGTCGTCGCGGCGGAGCAGCTCCTTCCAGTCGGTCTCCACCGACGCCCAGCCGAGCGCGTCGGCGGCGGCGCGGGCGCGCTCGGCGGAACGTCCCGCCAGGGCGGTCATGACGGGCGTCAGCGGCGGCCCGAAGAACGGCCCCACGCTGCGCCACGCCTGGGAGTGGGCGCGTCCCATGAACGCGTGCCCGACCATCCCGACTCCGACGGTCGTCATGTTCTGCTCACCTCTCTGTGTCGTCTTCCGGGGGCAGGCCCCGGCCCCCGGGCCGGGGCTCCCGCCCCGCCCGGGAGGCGGGCGGGAGCGCCGGCGCCCCCGCCGCTCAGGACTCGAAGCCGAGCGGCATGTAGGTGTCGACGTTGTCCTTGGACACCGTCTCGGAGGCCAGCGTGATCGACTGGGGCACCTGGAGCTCGACCAGGTCGGCCATGCCCTTGCCCTGCGCGATGAGCCGGCCCAGCTTGATCGCGGACGCGGCCATCGTGGGCGGGTAGGTGACGGTGGCCTCCAGCACGCCGCCGCCGGTCTTGATCTCGCGCATCGCGTTGGCCGAGCCCGCGCCACCGACCATGAAGAACTCCTTGCGGCCGGACTGCTTGATCGCGGCGAGCACGCCGACGCCCTGGTCGTCGTCGTGGTTCCACAACGCGTCGATCTTCTTGTGCGCCTGCAGCAGGTTGGAGGCGACCTGGTTGCCGGACTCCACGGTGAACTTGGCGTCCTGCTTCGCGGTGACGGTGAAGCCGTAGGACTTCAGCGCGTCCGCGAAGCCCTTGCTGCGGTCCTGCGTCAGCGGCAGCGTCGCGATGCCCTGGATCTCCAGGATCACAGGGTTCGAGGCGTTCTTGGCCTTCAGCTTCTTGCCGATGTAGTGGCCGGCGGAGACGCCCATGCCGTAGTTGTCGCCGCCGACCCACGTCCGGTACGACAGCTTGTCGGGGAAGACGCGGTCGAGGTTGACGACCGGGATGCCGGCGTCCATCGCCTTGCGGGCGACCTGGTTCAGCTGCTCGCCGTCGTTGGGCAGGATCACCAGGACGTCGACCTTCGCGCGGATCAGCGACTCGACGGCGGAGATCTGCTGGTTGATGTCGTTGGTCGGCTCGACCGGCTTGAACGTCACGTCCTTGTACTTCTTGGCCTGCCCCTCGGCGTTCTTGGCGATCGCCGCGATCCAGCCGTGGTCCGCGGCGGGCGCGGAGAACCCGATGGTGACCTGCTTTCCCGGCTTGTCGTTGTCGCCGGCGAGCGAACCGGCCTGCGCCGCCGGGCTCGGGTCGTCCTTCTCGCTGTTGCTCGTGCAGGCCGCGGCGAGGCTGCCCGCCGCGACGACGGCGCCGCCGAACAGGACGCCTCTGCGGGTGGGACGGGGGCTCTGATCACGCATGACGTGCTCCTGATCAAGGGATGGGGCGTCCCCCGCCGCGCGTTCCCCGGGACGCGCGGCGCCGGACGTGGGGTGGGGGTGTCGGGCGGTGTCCTCAGGTGGGCGAG